>JACQHI010000310.1 GCA_016199105.1 Lentisphaerota bacterium
GCTCGCCCTCCCGTGAGGGACGTTGGCCCGTCCCCGTGAGGGGCGTTGCCCCAACGGGGCTCACGCCCAACGGGACTCACGTCCAAACGCCTGGAAAACCGCGTTTTTGGCGACATGGAGGGCGAGACTCCGGCGAGCCGTCTGGAATTTTGCAAGAAGCTCTTTCGTGTATTTCCTGTGTTTCGTAGTTAAAATTTCACTAGGTTGCGGGCGTTAGCCCGCCTTTAATAATCACTGTTTTTTCTTTCCTTCCGATTCGCTATTCGCTACGGTCTCCGGCCGACACCGGGCGAATGGACGCCCATCAACCCATGTGAGGCAAAACAGACCATGACACTCGATCCCCAGGCCAAAACGCTGAACGACACGATCGCCACCGCCCATCCCGCCGTGATGGAACTGCTTTCCTCGCGGGGCAAAGCCATCTTTTTCCCCAAACTCGGCATCCTTTCGCAGTCGGCCGAGGCCGCCGGCAAAACCATCAACGCCACGATCGGCATCGCCCTCGAAGAGGACGGCGGCCCCATGGCGCTCCCCTCCATCGCCGGCAGGATCGGATTGCCGGCCCAGCAGGCCTTCCCCTATGCCCCCAGTCCGGGCCGGCCCGATCTCCGCAAAGCTTGGAAGGAGATGCTGGTCAACAAGAATCCCGGCCTCGCCGGCAAGTCGTTCAGCCTTCCGCTGGTGACCTGCGCGCTCACGCACGGACTCGGCATGGCCGCCTATATGTTCTGCGATCCCGGCGACCGCGTCATTGTGCCCGACCTGTACTGGGAGAACTATGATCTCATTTTCGGGCAGGCCTGCGGCGCAAGCCTGGACTTCTTCCCGCTCTTCGACGGCAACGGGTTCAACGTGGCCGGGCTCCGCGCCAGGCTCCTGGCCGGCGCGCCGGGCAAACGCGTCGTCTGCCTGAACTTCCCGAACAACCCGACCGGCTACACGCCGACCGTATCCGAGGTCGGGGCCATCGCCGCCGCCCTGCGCGAGGCCGCCGAGCGCGGCTGCCGGGTGGTAACGATCCTCGACGACGCCTATTTCGGGCTGGTCTTCGAGCCGGGGATCGCCACGGAATCGGTCTTCTCCGCTCTCTGCGATCTGCATCCGAACCTGCTGGCGGTCAAGCTCGACGGCCCGACCAAGGAGGATTATGTGTGGGGTTTCCGCGTCGGCTTCATGACCTACGGCATCCGCGGCGGCACGGCGGCGCTCTACGAGGCGCTGGAAGCCAAGACGGCGGGGGCAATCCGCGGCAGCATCTCGAACGCGTCGAACCTGGCGCAATCGCTGCTTGTGCAGGCCTATGCCTCGGATGACTACCCGGCCGAAAAGCAGGCCAAGTTCGACCTGCTCCGCAAGCGCTACGAGACCATCAAACGCGTGCTGGCCGAGCACCCCGAGTACCGCGAGCATTTCACGGCCCTGCCCTTCAATTCCGGCTACTTCATGTGTGTCCGGCCGCTCAAGGCCAACCCGGAACAACTGCGCCAAATGCTCCTGAAGGAGTTCTCCACCGGCGTCATCGTGCTGGGCAGCGTCGTGCGGCTCGCCTTCTCCGCCACGCCGACCGACAAGATCCCCGTGCTGTTCGACAATCTCCACTGCGCCTGCCAGGCGCTGGCCGGACGATAGCGCCCAGCAATTCATTATAGGATGACAGGCAAGAATGCCTGTCTTACTGGGAGTAAGTCAGCCATTCCTGGCTGACTCAGGCGTCGAACGGCGGCATAATGCGAATTGCTGGGTAGCGCTCCGGGCTAAAGAAAGCTTCCTTTCGAGGCCGGACTTGCTAGTATTTGCCAATGGTTTCGAAAGTCACACGGGTGATGAAGAAGCGGTCCTTGCGGGACGCCTCGACACGCGATGATCTTGCATTCTGGTTGGGCAAGTCGCCGGAAGAGCGCGTCGGCGCCGTGGAAATCCTCCGCCGTCAATATCATGGATGTTCATCCAGACTTCAAAGAGCTGCTCGCGTTGTTGAACGAGCACAAGGTTGAGTATCTCATTGTTGGGGGATAAGGCGCCTGGAACGTATGGCGATGTTCCGGTGAATTTTCTTGGACGCGACCAATACATTGCGAACAAACGGGCCGCGGGCCGAAAAAAAGACCTGGCCGACATCGAAGCCCTGGGCGCGGAATAACATGCCTCACTCTCCGATTCAGGAATACTGCCGACTGACCACCGATGTGTATGGCGGCTTTCTGGAGCTCGGCTTCGAGGGCGACCGCGCCCGGGTGATATCCGGCACCGCCCTGGAAACCTTGGAAATCCAAAGCCTCACGATCGGCGGCCGCCCGGTTCCCGTCGAATCGCTCTGAAACGGTCACGCGGAGCGTGACCCTCCCGAAGCGGACTCTATTCGTCCCCGAAACTGGTGCCCACCGACCGGGCCGCCAGCACCGTCTGGTTGTCCGGCGTCACCGTCTTGAGTTCGGCGATGGCCGTCTTGATGGGGATGGGCACAATGGTCTGCCCCTGCAACGCCGCCATCATGCCGAACTTCCGCTCCACGGCCAACCGGCAGGCCGTAACCCCGTATTTCGTCGCCAGGATCCGGTCTAACGCCGTGGGACTCCCGCCCCGCTGGAGATGGCCCAGCACCGTGACGCGCGTTTCCACCTCGGTCAGTTCGGCGATCGTCCGGGCCACGAGATCCCCCACACCGCCCAATTGTTTGGCGTCGGTGCGCTTGTTGTCGTAGCTCTTGACCACTTCGCCGATGTCCGGGCATTTCGCGCCTTCCGCCACGCAGACGATGCTGTAACGACGCCCGCGCGTGCTGCGCTCCCTGATTTTCCGGCAGACCGATTCCCAGCGGAACGGGATTTCCGGGAGGAGGATGATGTCCGCGCCGCCCGCCACGCCCGAACACAGCGCGATCCAGCCGGCATAGCGGCCCATGACCTCGAGGATCATCACGCGGTGATGCGAGGACGCCGTCGTGTGCAGACGGTCAATCGCCTCCGTGGCGATGCTGACGGCCGTATCGAAACCGAAGGTCATGTCCGTGCCGCTCAAATCGTTGTCGATCGTCTTCGGCACGCCCACCACATTCGCGCCAAGCGCCGTGAACTGATCGGCAATCTTCATGGTGCCGTCGCCGCCGATGGCGATGAGCGCATCCAGCCCCCACTGCCGGTAATTTTTCAACGCCCGCTGCGACGCGTTCACGATGACCGTCCGGCCGTCCGGTCCGGTATCGGGATAATGCCAGGGATCGCCCTTGTTGGACGTGCCCAGGATCGTGCCGCCCAGGGTGATGATGCCGGACACATCGGCATAGCCCAATTCCCGCATGTGCCCTTCGACGAGGCCCTCGAATCCGTCTTCGATGCCGATGACTTCGACACAGTAGTCGAGGACGGCCGTCTTCGTGACCGCGCGGATCACCGCGTTGAGGCCGGGGCAATCGCCCCCGCCCGTAAGAATGCCGATCCGCCTGACGCGTTCATCCGCCATGATGCTATCCTTTCTCCCGTTTCTCATCGTCCGTCTTCAGAACGTCCAACACAACGACCTGAAGCCCTGCCGCCCTGAGCCGCGCAAGCAGAGCCCGGCCCTCGCCCGGCTCCCGGACGGCGCGGCCGCCCGTCACCACGCGGAGCTCGGGACAACAGGCGATGATCAGGGACATCAGACCCGCGTTCCCCGGCAATAATCCAAGCATGACATCATTCATAATAACGGACTCCTTGTTTTGGCGCCAAAAACAAAAAACCTTCGATTCCCGGGGAGGACGATCGAAGGCCTTGAGCATGGACAACGGAAGCCTCATCCTCCCCACCTGCGAAAGAGCGGAAGGCGGAAAACCGCAATGGGTCAGCAGCGAAGGATGCGCCGAAAATCGGGTCAGCCAAGAATGGCCGACCTACTCGAGCGTATCCTGCGGCAACTGCCCATTGCGGAAGCCCGCCTTCCCGATGAGCGTGAAAAGGAACGTCTTCTGACTTCCGGCTAATCCCGATAGCCGGTTACAGCGGCGCTACCGCGTCCGATTTTCACGGACTTCCGTTTTCTTCCCACGGTTCATATCGTTTCAAAGAACAGCGCCCAGTCTCTCGCCGGAATCGAGCCCTGTCAACAAGGAATTTTTTCTGTTGCGTTCCGGGTGGGAGATGGACTACCCTTTCTCCGGATGGCATTGGGTGATGCCAATTTCCTCGGGAGGCATCCCGCCCCGGGAATGCCTCCCGAGTCGTCATCAACCATAAAGGAGAAGGTCATGCGTATGTGTTCCCGTCTGTTGCTGGCCGGCGTGGCGGCTGGAAGCCTGCTGCTGTTCGCCGGGTGCGCCGCGTTCCGGACAAAGGTCTCCGAGGTCGATCCCGAAAAGACCACCCATATGGACAACCGGTACGATTATTCGGACCTGCACAAATTAACCACCCAAATCACCGACGAACTGCTGAGCAGCAAATTCGTGACGGAACAGACCGGCCAGCCCATCATGATCGTGTATGGCGTTCAGCCGCGCACCCAGATGTTCGTGGACACCAAGGCGCTCACGGACACCATCCGCACGGCCCTGTTCAAGAGCGAGAAGTTTCAGTTCGTCAACGAAACCCAGCGCGACAACCTCCTCAAGGAACAGGGCTATCAGCAGGCCAATGTCGAGGACAAGACCCGCGTGGCCGTCGGCAAACAGCTCGGCGCCAAATACATGATGACCGGCTCGCTGGTCGAGACGAAGAAATCCACGGGCCGCCAGGTCCGGGTCTCCGAGACGGAACTCATGTGGTATCAGCTTACCTTCGAGATCAGCGATCTCGAGACCGGCATGATCGCCTGGACCACGCAGAAAGAATTCGCGCGCCAGGCCCGCAAGCCTCTCATTGGATGGTAAGCGATGCGATTTGGACCGCACTCCGCGGCCGTTCAGCCGGTTCTGAAGGGGCTGTTTGTCCTCCTTCTGGGAACGGGTCTTTACGGCTGTTCGACCCCTTTGGACTCGGCCCGCATGTCCTTTTATGCGGGCCAGTTCCAGCAGGCCGACCGGGCCATGACCCCTCTGCCCAAGGGCGAAAAGGACAAGGCCCTTTATCTCATGGAGCGCGGCATGATGCGCCACGCGCTCCGCGCCTATGACGACAGTTCCCTGGACTGGCGCGACGCCGGCGACATCCAGGAACAGCTCAGAACTCACAGCGTGGCGCACGGCGCCGTCAGCCTGGTCAGCAACGACAAAGCCCTGTCCTTCGGCGGCAAGCCGTTCGAACGTACGCTGATGTACGCGTTCCTGGCCAAAAATTACCTTGCCCAGCACAATTGGGACTATGCCGCCATTGCGGCGCGGAATGTCATCGCGCAACTGGAGACTCTTAACGGCTTTCCGGATATCGCCTATGGCCGGTACATGGCGGGGTTCTGCATGGAAATGTTGAACGATTACGGCAACGCGGCCATCCAGTACCAGAAAGCGTCGGAAACCGCCCGGATGGTTTTCGTGGACCGCAACACGGGACGCTTGACCCCCCGCCGGGAAGGCGAAACGCAGGCGGTGGACCAGGCGTCCCTGTATGTCATCCCCCAACCGGCTTCAACTCCCGAGCTGGTCTGCTTCATCTCCATGGGGCGCATCCCCACGGGCGAATCGGCCAACTGGGCGCTCTCCCATGGCGCCCAATACGCGCCCTACGCGGAATTGTATGCCGACGACCGGTGCCTCGGCCGCAGCTATCCGCTCAACAACACCGCCGACCTGATCCAAGCCACGGAAAAACGGCTGGCCCTGTTGCAGATGGCCAAGGATTTGACCCGCATCGCCATCAAGGAGACCATTGCCACGGCAGTGGAAAGCAACAACAAGGACATGGGCGCGCTCGTCCGGCTGGCCCTGTTCGCCATGGAGGAACCGGATATGCGGCGATTTGAAACCCTGCCGCTCTGGCTCGAAGTAGCCCGGGTGCCGTGTCCCGAAACGCTGACCGAAATCACGGTCGTTTTCAAAAACAGCCTGGGCAATACCACCGGCACCCAGACCGTCACCGCGCCGATTTCACGGCACGGCAAGGTCTATGTATCCTTCTGTCGGGATATCATTTCCCGGCCTTGATGTCGGGAATCTGTTCCTGGATGATCCACACCGGCGACGGCATGCCGATGCCCACGTTCAGCCGGGCCTTTTCCAGGATGGACTTCAATTCGTCGGCCGACAACTCGGTCCGGATGAGGGAGATTTCCAGGGCTTGATCCGCGTCGATCAGCAACCGCTTGTTTTCGTCGCGATAGCCCGCCTTGCCGATCGTGATCGTGTGGTCGCCCTTGTAGATTTTCAGATTCTTGATGGGCGTCGTGCCGATCAACAGGCCGTCGATTTCCACCATCGCCGGATCCACGTCCGTTTTGAGCGACAGGCTCGCCATGGGCCGCTGGCGCTCCTCCTCGAGACGCGCCGCCAGCGCCTTCTTCACCTCCGGCACCGCCTTTTCCACGGCTTCCTGCAGAAGCGTAATGAGATCGCTTTCGCCCAACACGGTCTGTTCGGCCTCCGACTGGCGGAAATTCCGCTTGGCCTCGGCATCCCCCATGGCAAGGATGGCGCCGTCCCTCACGTCCAAGGCCTCCACCGCCACCCGTACCGTCAGGGTGAGGAACTCCGTTTTGATGCCGCCCGGACTGAGGATCTGCTTGGACGGCGTACAGCTCACCAGGCTTCCGCGCAGCACGACATCGGCATTCAAGGCCTGAGCCGCGCGCAGGAAGGAGGGTTTGTTGAGATCGCCGGCGGCCTTGGCTTTGTCGCCCGGCTGTTCCATGTGTTTCATCAGGTCTTCCCGATCGATCAACACGAACTCAGTCTGGCCGGCCAGCGCCTTGGCCAGCGCGAACAGGCCGTTGCCCGCCAGCGCCTTCGTGTCGATGGCGCCGGTCACCGAATTGGTCGCGACGCCAAAAGACCGGTTCTCGAAATTCAACACCACGGCCCGCAGCGGCGCCGCCCGAACCCCCGTCAACGCCAAGCCCATGCCCATCGCGATCATCCAGACTCTCTTCATGATACCCTCCTTTGTTGTTATATGGCTACCAGAACATGTACAGCAACCAACTGACCAGCAGAATCACCCCGCCCACCATCAACAGGGCCTTGTTCCGCATGGCCCGACGATCCTTCCGCAACGGCCTCAGGTTCTGAAAGTGGCCGGCCATAAAATAGTTGGCGAACCGTTCCCGCACCGTATGATCCCGCTCATCAAGCCCCTCGCCCGGCGTCGGCCGCGAGGCTTGGCTGAAGAGATCCTCCTCGGCCGGCGTTGTAAAGAAAGGCGTGGGAACCGGCGCCGGAACCGTTGCTGTCGTTTCCGGCGCCGCGGCGGCCGGCATGGGTTTCGAGCCGGGCGCAATCGGAGCCGGCGCCGCTTTCGCCGGCGCCGGCTCGGCTTCCGCCGGTAATTCGCCCTTCCGGGAAATCACCTTGATGTTTTTTTGCATCCGGGCGATTTCTCCGTCGAGCTCCCGGATTCGCTTCTCCAGCGGCGATAGTGTCTTTTTCCGCCACATTGGTTTTGCCTTGCTGGACTGTCAGTCGTTATAAAAACGCTACCAGGGAGTTCCCCGTATGACGATCACGGCGATCAATACGAACAAGGCGATGAGAAGCGGGAGACTGAGAGCGAACCCGATCTGCAGCCAGTCCGCAAAGCCCCGTCGGCGCGGTTGATCGCCGGCAAAACCGTCAAACGATACCGCCTGCCCGTTGGTTCCCGGTCCCTTCAAATCCTTCAGCGCTTCGATCCGCGCCAGCGCCTTCTTGTATTCCTTGCGCATATCGTCAATCACCGTCAACACTTTGGCCAGTTCCTCGCGAAAAGCGACGGTGTCCTCCGACCAATCGGCTTCGTTGATGCGGCGGAGTTCGGCCAGCATATCCCGGAACCGTTTCTGCGTGTCGGCCAGGAGTTCCACCTTCTGGCCCAGCAGGACTTCCTCCCGCTCCAGCGTGACCAGGCTTTGATCGAGATGATCGATCATCTCGCGCTTGCCGGATTCGTATTTCTCCTGGTTGGACCGCAGGGTCTCGAGCGCGTTCTTTTCTCGTTCCAAAGATTCCTGGCGACGCCGTAGGCGCTCGATTTCGTCCATGGCGGTTGCGACCTGGCTGTTGAACATGTCCTTGCGCTTCGCCAGGTGGGTGATGTTCAGGTCGGAAATCGACTGGACCGGCGCCTCGCTGGAGGCGGAAACGTCATGGGATTCCTGCCCATGACCGCCCGGCCCCATCTTCACTTCTTTGACGCTGTCCCGGCGCTGAATCAAATCCTTGTCCACAAAATCCGTTGTGCTCATGCTGCTGTCCTCCGCCGTGCGTTTGCCTGCTCTACACCGTTTCCTGCCGGCCCGCTGCCGCGCCGACCCCGCATCACAACATGCCGTCCGCCATCAGCGCGGAATCACCAGAACCTGGCCCACGCGCAATTTTCCGGCGTCCGGAAGCTGCTCGCGGTTGGCATCCAGAATCCTCTTCCATTGCGATGTATCCTGATACATCCTGGCCGCGATCGTCAACAAGGTGTCCCTCGCTTGAACCACATACGTCTCGGGTTCACCTGCCCGCCCCGACTCTCCGACCCCGATCTCTCGGAGAATCGGGGGGGGCTGCGCCCGATGCGTTGCAGGCGGGTGGGGCGAAACCGGCGGCGCCGGAGTCTTGACAACGCCGACCGTGCCCGTCCCCCCGGCGCTCTCGGAGCGGCGGCCGCTTCCGCCGGAAAGCGCCATCTGGCGGGCCAGGTTTTCCCGCACCTCGCGCAGGCTGGCCTTCAACTGCGCGTTTTCCTCCTGGAGCGCCCTGACCTTCTCGTCAAGGTTGGGCGGGGAATCCGACAATTGGGCCATCAGGGAAAGTCGGGCTTTCGCAATGGCATCCTCGATCATCCGGCGCTTTTGCGTGCCGGGTCGCATTTCAAGGTAGCGCTGGTAATGATAAATGGCCCGGACAGGGTCCTTTTTGATGTCGATGTATTTCCAGGCCAGCTCAAAATGAGCGCGGGCCAGTTGCGGGTTTTTTCCCAGGGCCTCGTTCAACGTCTCGATGGCGCCGTCCTGATCGCCCTGGCCGGCCATCCACAGCGCCTTGCGGATGAAAGGATCCCGGTTTTCCTGGCTTTCCAGTTCCTGAATATTCTGCGAGCAAGCCGGCGCCATCAGGCTGACCGCCCAAACGGTCAGCCATACCGCTCCCCGCAGCATGGACGTCATGTTCATTCGATTGGTCTTAATAACAGAATGGACCTTTGTTTAGGTAGGGCGGTTTCGCCGAAACCGCC
>JACQHI010000287.1 GCA_016199105.1 Lentisphaerota bacterium
CTTTTTCCGTACATATTCGTGCCTGCAAGTGACCACCTGAACCGTTACTATTCTTGTTGCATTCGGAGGAGCAAGCCACTATGTATTAGGCCTCAGGTGGTATCGGGCGATGACTAACTTGGGCAGTTGCAGTAAGGAGGATCGGGACATGGCCAAGATGAACTGTTGGGAAAACAAAAAGTGCGGCCGCGAACCGGGCGGCGCCAAAACGGCCGAACTGGGAGTCTGTGCCGCCGCGACGGACACGCGTCTGAACGGCATCCATGACGGCAAAAACGCCGGCCGCGCCTGCTGGGTCGTGAGCGGAACGCTTTGCGGCGGCAAGGTGCAGGGCACCTATGCCAACAAGCTGGGCAACTGCGCGACATGCCTGTTTTATAAGGTCGTCCGCATGGAGGAAGGCAAAAACTGTCGAAGCGATGAAAGCCTGCTGAAAATGGTCCAGTAAGCCGCCTGTTCCATGGGCGGTGTTCCGCCCGTGAAAGGGGCGGAAGGAGACACGACCCATGCGCATCCGGTTCTCGTTAATCGGCAAGCTCACCCTTGGACTTTCCATCCTTCTTCTGGCGGTCATCGCTCTGGCCGCCAGCGTCCATGCCTGGATCATGACGGCCGCCATGATCATGGCCCTCGCGGCGATTCTGGTTCTGCTCCGCCTTTCCATCATCCGCGCTCTGAAGCGGGCGGAGACGTTTGTCCAAGGCGTCTCATTGGGCGATTTCACCCTGCGCATCGATGTGAAGAATCAGGATGAGTTCGGCCGCATGCTGGAGTCCATCAACGGCTTGACCCAGATCGTCCGCCAGACCCTCAAGGATATTCTGGACAACTGCGTCGCCCAATTCTCCTTCTCGAAAAACCTGTCCGCGACGTCCACGGATCTGGCCGCCTGCGCGGAGGAGATGAACGCCCAGGCGTCCACGGTGGCGTCGGCGGGAACCCAGGTGTCCGGCAACATCACCGGCATCGCGACCACGGCCGAGGAAATGTCGAGCTCCGCCAATGCGGTTGCCTCCTCCATCGAGGAAATGAGCGCCTCCCTTCAGGAAGTGGCCCGCCACTGCGCGAAAGAATCCGATATCGCGCGCAATGCCAGCACCCGGGCCGGCCAGGCATTGGAGATGATGGGTAAAATGGATGTTTCGTCGCGGGAAATCGGCAAGGTCGTGGGCGTCATCAACGCCCTCGCCGATCAAACCAATTTGCTGGCCCTGAACGCCACGATCGAAGCCGCCAGCGCGGGCGACGCGGGCCGGGGGTTCGCCGTGGTGGCCAATGAAGTCAAGGAGCTGGCCCGGCAGAGTGCGCGCGCCACGGAGCAAATCGCCGAACAGGTCAAGGCCATGCAACACAACACCGACATTTCCCTCAAGGCCATTCAGGACATCAACGGCGTCATCGAGGAAGTCCGAACTATCGCCGAAGTCATTGCCGCCGCCGTGGAAGAGCAATCGGCCACCACGTCCGAAATCGCCAGGAATTTCGCCTCGGTTTCCCAGGCCAGCCGGGAACTGGCTCGCAACGTCCATGAATCCGCGAACGCCAGCAACGAAGTCTCCAGGAATATACTTGGCGTGAGCCAAACGACTCAGCAGGTGGCCGCGCGGGCCTCGGACCTGCGGAAACAGGCCGACGAACTGACCGCGATGGCGGAACGCACAAAAGAATTCGTGGGCCAATACAAGGTGTGACGGGCGATAAATAGAAGAAGATACACTCGAAAGGAGGTGCCGGCGAAAACAAAAAAGAGGCTGAGCGTTAAGAGCCTTGTTGGTGTCGAGGGAAACACACAAGTGAATCGGCAAGTTATCGCAGGAGAACACACTATGAAATTATTTCGCGGAGTTGCGGCGCTGCTGCTGCTGGCGGGACTGTTGTGGCCGTGGCCGGGCCAGGCGGCGAACGTGAACGAACAGTTGAAGATTTCGGGGTTTGGCATATTCAGTTGGTCCACCACGGACCAGGACGACGCCATAGACCGGGTGGACTTTCATCCGATCTATCTGAACTTCGACTTTCATCCGGACGAACAGATTCGGGCGCTGCTCGAATTCGAATACGAACACCTGCCGACCGTTACGGAGGACGAGGCCGAGGGGGAAATCACCGTGGCCCGGGGGTTCATCGAATACAACGCGAACGATCATGTCAACGTTCAGGCGGGAAAGTTCTTTTTGCCCGCCGGGTTATGGGCGCCGGTCCACTGGCGGTTGCTGACACCCTCCTACGATCGGCCGATCTTCTTCGAGAATCAAGCCTACTATTTTCCATACAAACAGGTGGGCTTGAATTTCTTCGGGCAACACGAGCTGGGGGATAAGGCCCTCGCCCATTACAGCGGCTGGTGGACTCTCGGCGGCGACAATAGCGGGACGGGCAGCGACGCCGACACGAAGTTCGACAACGTGGGCGGCAATCTGGACCTGACCTTCGGCGAGCTCGTCACGCTCGGTTCCGCCTATCAGAGGATCAATGCCACGGAAGATTTTACCCGCGACCAGAATTCCGCCTTGTTCTTCGGACGCGCGAACCTTTTCGACGAGAAGCTGATCCTGTCGAGCGAGTACGTTCTGAGCGATCCGCAGCCCGCTTTCGGCAATACGAATCGGTACCAGGACGTCGCCGCCGTCTATGTGGGCGCGGAATACCGTTTCCGGCCGAATTGGAGCCTCTATTACCGTTACGATATCGGCGACGACATGAAACGCAACGGCGCTTCGGCGCCGTTGGAGGGCGCGGACCTCGATACGCGCATCAACACGGCGACGTTATCCTGGTGGCCGTTCGCGGGGACGCGGCTCAGCCTTGAAGCCATTGACTACGACCTGCCGACCGGCGAGGACTATCGCAAGTACATGGTTTGGGTGGGACAGTTGTTCTAATACGTAACATCATCCAACAGGGAGAACGATCACGATGAAAAAGACTTTTGGAAGCATCATGGGGATTCTCGCGATGACGGCGGGCCTCGGCCTCTCGCAGGGCCAAGCCTTGGAGAATGCCGGCGAGCTCGTGCTGGTCGTCAATTCCGCGAACGGAATTGGCGAGATCACGAAAGCGCAGGCCAAGCGACTCTTCCTCGGGCAGGCAACCGAAGTGGGCGGAGTGAAACTGACCCCCGCGAAGTCGAAGAGCAAGGACATGGCCGCGCTGTTCCGGGAACAGGTGTTGAACATGTCGGAACAGGAAGAAAAGTCCTACTGGCTGAAAGAGACGTTCAAGGGGACCGTCAAATTCGTGAAGGAATTCGACTCGCTCGATGCGGTGCTCGAATTCGTGCAGGCCGACGCGACCGCGATTGCGTGTGTTTCCGCCAAGGCCTACGAAGACGCCGTGGCCGGGAAGAAGAATTTGAAGCGCATCGCCATCAAGAACGAATAGGGGGAATGGGGGCCGGGTTCACGGTTCAACACAACCGTGAACCGTTGAACCATGCCAAGACTCTCCATCAAGGCCAAGTTGCTGCTTGGCTACGCCTGCGTTTGTTCCGTCATCCTCCTCATGACCGTGGTGGCGGTCGGGTCGTTCCGCCAATCGGTCCGCGATTTGGGTCGTTTCTCGGCGTCCTCCGACGAGTTGGCCGGGAAAACCCTGGTCTTGAACAACATGGCCTACGAATTGACGCTCCAGTTTGCGGAGGTCAAGCGCTTGTTCATGACCGCGCTGGAGGGGGAGCGCGAAGCCGCGACCAACGAGATCTGCAACATTCTGGCGTCCGTGAACGCGAAACAGCGACACTGCGAGACGGTGGGCGCGCGCGATCCGGAACTGACGAAAACGGTCGAGGATTTCGGCGCGTGGGTGGAGCAGGGATTGAAACAGGTGTCCAGCGACGGGCAAGTCAATCTGGACGAGGTGAAGCGGCTGGCCGGACAAATCACGGAACTGCGCGCTCGCGTGGAGGCGTTCCAACACGCCAAGGCCGAACGGCTAAACACGGAACTCGGTGGCATCGCCGGGAACTCACGGCGCCTGATGGGGCTGACGCGGCGCATGGCGTGGGTGGTGGCGGTTTTATGCGGAGTCTCCTTGATTGTTGCCATTGTCGCTGGCCTGGGCGGCTACGCTTCGATCCGGCCCATAACCGGTATGATTACGAGGCTGCACGATATCACGGAGGGCGACTTGACGCGCCGCCTGGAAGCGCGCGGGGGCGACGAGGTGGGCAAGTTGGCGCTGAAGTTCAATCAGTTCATGGATAAATTGCAGGGTGCGATTCGGGGCGTGAGCGCGCACACGACAACCCTGGCGTCGGCCTCCGAAGAGGCGTCGGCGACCTCCAGCCAGTTGGCGGCCGGCGCGGAGAAATTGAAAAACGAGTCCAGCTCCGCGGCGGCCGCCGGCGAGCAGCTCGCGGCCAACGTCAAAACCGTGGCGGTGGGCGCGGAGGAAATGTCCACGGCCGCCGGCACGGTGGCGGCCTCGGCGGAGGAGATGAGCGCCTCCATCAACGAAGTGGCCCGCAATTGCGAGAAGGAATCGGCCGGCGCCCGCGAGGCCAATACGGAAGCCCAGCGCGCTCAAGAATTGATGGCGCAACTGGGCGCGACCGCCGGCGAGATCGGCAAGGTGGTGGAGGTCATCAACCGGATCGCCGACCAGACCAATTTGCTGGCGTTGAATGCCACGATCGAGGCTGCCAGCGCCGGCGACGCCGGCAAGGGCTTTGCGGTGGTGGCCAACGAGGTCAAGGAGCTGGCCCGGCAAAGCGCGCAGGCCACCGAACAGATAGCGCGCCAGATCGAGGCGATCCAGCACAGCGTGGAAACGACCGTCAAAGCCACCGGGCATATCACGACCATCATCGGCGAGGTGACCCAAATCTCCGACACCATCGCCTCCGCCGTCGAGGAACAATCGACCACGAGCAGTGAAATCAGCCGGTCCATGGCCGGCGCGTCGAAGACGACCGCCGAAATTGCCCAGACGATTCAGGCGGCGGCGTGCGCCACACGCGAGGTGTCGTCCAGCATCCACGGCATCAACCAGTCCGCCGTCCAAATGGCGACGGGCGCGACACAGAGCAACGCCTCCGCGCTGGAATTGGCCAAACTGGCCGCCGAGCTGCAGCGCCTGGTCGCGCAGTTCAAAACATAATTTTGCGCCTGTGGGCGCAAAATTATGGTGATGGAGACTGGGAGAGACAAAGGTAAAGATTATGGTAAAGACGAAGGGGAGTGAACCGCCCCTAATCTTTGCCGTAATCTTTACCACGTGAGTCATCCGCCCGCGGCGGATGCCAACGTGGTCACTGATTGCCACAACGTGGCTCACGCCATAATCTGCCTTGCCAGGCCGTATGCCCGTGCCACTCTCCAGCCCTTGGTGTGTTGCCTTGGCTGGCCGTTTATTGATCCAGCCACAAGAATTTCATTGCGGCTCGTCTTCCCATCCACTACATTTCGTCATCTATGGACATAACGGTTCATCAATCGTTTTTGACCATCGCTTTGCCGGCGCATGTGACGGCGTCCGCCGTGAGCAGCGGCGTGGAGCGCTTTCTGGACAGGCTGAACCCCGCCCGCGGTGAGCCTGCCCGCCGTGAGCTTGTCGAACCGGCCGAACCCGCCATTCAAACGGTCGTCGTGGATGCCCGCGCCTTGACCCGCATGGACGGCGCCGCCCTCCGTTTTCTCGTCGCCCTCAAGACCCATTGCGAAACGGCCCGCCTTCATTTTCAACTGGTCAATCCGTCGCCCGATATCCATCCGTTCCTGCAACTGTTCCGGTTGGCGAACTAAGTTTAAGATTTGTGTGATAGCCGCAAAGAGGCGCAAGAAGCGCAAAAAAGAGGCTGAATAAAAAACCCTGTGTTTGTCCCGTTCCTGGCGAGACGGAAAACAATTCTGGCGTTGCATTAGTATCTGGAAATCAAGAAATATGCATTTCCCCAACCATAAGCCTGCTGCTCTGCGAAGCACGAGCTGGCCGACGGGTAGGCTTGCGCTTCTTGCGCCTCTTTGCGGCTATTTTTTCCCTGTTCCTTGTGTCTTTCTGTCCGACGCTCCGAATCCTGAGTAATCACCATGTCGAAAAACGACGCCGAATTATTGGAGCTCTTCATCCAGGAAACGCGCGAGCATCTCGCGCAACTGGAGCCCGATTTGATGGCCCTGGAACAGGAGAAGGGGAATCCCGAGCTGGTCAACCGCATTTTCCGCGCCGTGCACAGCATCAAGGGGTCCGCCGGCTTCTTCGGCATCCGGGCCATGAACGATCTCAGCCATGTCATGGAGGATTGTATTTCCCGCATCCGGGACGGCCTCGTGACGCCGGTTCGGGACATGGTGGACACCCTTCTGGCCGGCAAGGACAAGCTCGCCCAGATGCTGGACAATCTCGATCATAGCGAGGAGGTGGATTTTTCCGCCGAGAAATCCATGCTGAAGCGTTTCATGGACGTGAGTAAGAACGGTCGCACGGAGTGCGCCCCTCCCGGGGAAAAGGCGGAAGGACACTCGACGGACTCTGCGCCTTCCGAACGGGCCGCCGCCGCTGCTTCTTTAGGAAGCACGAGCGCCCGCTTTCATGTCACCCTGGACGCGCTCCAGCGGGGAGTGCCCAAGGGCCGTTTTCTTTACCAAGTGGAGCTTCGCCTGGCCGAAGACGTCGAGAAAAAAAACAAAACGATTCCCGACACCCTGAAGACGTTTTCCTCGCTGGGCCGGATTTTGGATTCCACCGTCGAGCTCCTTGAGTTTCAGGACTTGAAATCGTGCCTGGACTGCGAGCTCTCCTGGACCTTCCTTTTCTCCACCGTCCTGGAGTCCGAACTGGTGCTCATGGGCCTGGAGGTTCCGGAGGAGCGGGTTCGGAAAATACTGCCCTCGGAATACCCGCTTCTCGTCGAGACAGGAATGCTGGCTCCCGTCTCCCTCTCCACGAGCGAGCTCCCCGTTCCCGTGGCGATCGCCCCGCCTGCAGCGCCTGGGGCGCAGCCCCGACCTCTCGGAGAGTCGGGGCGGGCAGGCAAGGGCAAGAGTCCCCTGCCTGCGGCCAAGGGGCCGCCTGCCCATGGCAACGTGACGCCCGCCGGCGTTGTCCCCAAAGCCGCAGCGGTTGGCCTGCCGGACTCTTCCCCGCGTCGCCCCGGGCAAGCGGCCCCTTTGCCGCAGACGGGGCGGGCCACCACCGAGGATACGATCCGGGTGCGCGTGGCCATTCTGGACGATCTGATGAATCTGGCCGGCGAAATGGTCCTCGGCCGCAATCAGCTTCTGCGTATGGCCGCATCCGACGCCAAGGATATCCCGGGCCTTCCCGCGCTTCTGCAAAGCATCAACCTGGTGACCTCGGAGCTTCAGGAAAAGGTCATGCACACCCGGATGCAGCCGCTGGACAGCGTTTTTTCCAAATTTCCCCGCATTGTGCGGGACATGTCCCACAAGCTGGGGAAGGAAATCGATCTCAAGCTGGGCGGCGAGGAAGTGGAACTCGACAAGTCCATTATCGAGGGGCTTTCGGATCCCCTGACTCATCTGATACGGAATTGCGTGGATCACGCCATCGAAACTCCGGAAATTCGCGAACAAGCCGGAAAAAACCGCATCGGCTCGATCCGGCTTTCCGCCTACCACGAGGGCGGCCAGGTGCATATCGAAGTCACCGACGATGGACGCGGGATTGACGCCGAAAAGATCAAACGCAAGGCTGTTGAAAAGGGATTTTTGACGCAGGAGGATGCGGCCAAGCTGCACGATCGCGAGGCGCTTTCCCTGATTTTCCTCCCCGGCCTTTCCACCGCCGAAAAAATCACCGATGTCTCGGGCCGCGGGGTGGGCATGGATGTCGTCAAGTCCAACATCGAAAAGATGGGCGGAAGCGTCGATCTGGAATCCGAAATGGGCAAAGGCGCCTGCGTACGGTTGCGCCTGCCGCTGACGCTGGCCATTATTCCATCCATGGTCATGACGGCCCAGGGACGCCGCTTCGCCGTGCCGCAAGTGAGTCTCGAGGAACTGGTCCGTATCAACGAACGCGTGAAAATCGAGAAAGTGCGCCAGGCCGATGTCATCCGTCTTCGCGGCAAATTGTTGCCGCTGGTCAACTTGAAGGACTTGCTGGGGCTCCACTCTCCTGAGGCAAGGGCGGAGGGTGTCCCGACGCTCCAAGAGGTCGGGATGAAACCTGAGTTCAGAAGTTCGGAAAAATCCGAAATCCAAAATCCGAAATCCAAAATCGAGGAGGCCGGGACTTACGTCCTCGTGCTCAAGGCCGGCACCCATCGTTACGGACTCGTGGTCGACCAGTTGATCGACACCGAGGAGATCGTGGTCAAGCCGCTCAGCAACTATCTGAAGCAGTGCAAATGCTATGCCGGCGCCACCATCATGGGGGATGGAAAGGTGGCCATGATTCTGGATGCCGCCGGGGTCGCGGAATTCGCCAAGCTCCGTTTCGCCGACCTCGAGCATGAGGAAGTCAAGCTGGGCATGCACAGTCGCGCCAAGGCCTGCGAATCCCAGCCGCTGGTCGTCTTCCGCAACGCCAGCCAGGAGATTTTTGCGTTGAACCTCGCCATGGTCAGCCGCATCGAGAAGGTGAAAACCTCCCAGATCGAGCATGTGGGCGGACGGGAATACCTGACGATCCGGAACGAATCCCTCCGCATCATCCGGCTCCACGATTTCATGCCGGTTGCCCGGCCCGAACACGAACCGGATTCCATTTATATCATCACGCCCAAACTGGTCCGCCACCCCATGGGCATTGTGGCGACACAGATTGACGATGTGATCGATCTTCCGGTCACGCTGGACCGGAACAGCGTGACCGGCCCCGGCATTCTCGGTTCGGCCGTGATCAACGACAAGCTGACCGTTTTTATCGATATTTACGAGCTTTTCGAAGCCGCCGATCCGGAGATTTATGGATGGAAAAAGGCCGGAGAAGCCCTTTCCGGAAAACGCATTCTCCTGGCCGAAGACACGGCCTTCTTCCGCACCATCGAGGCGGAATATCTCGACGAGTTTGGCTGTCAGGTGGACGTGGCCCCGGACGGCATGCAGGCCTGGGAAAAGCTCAACAAGAATTCCTATGACATTCTTTTGACGGATATTGAAATGCCGGGCATGGACGGATTCGAACTGGCTCAGCGGGTCCGCGCCTCCGAGAAACTCAAGAAGCTGCCGGTGGTGGCCCTGACGGCTCTGACCTCCAGCATTTCGAGGGAAAAAGGCTTTCAAGCGGGCGTGGACGCCTATGAAACCAAACTGGACAAGGAGCACCTTCGCGACACGATGGAACGCCTTCTTACCCGGGCGCCGCCGGGCTAGGATATTCAACGTCCAACAACCAGCAGCCAACGCCCAACAACCTGAGTCCTTATGGCCGAACGACAATTCATCACGTTTTATCTGGACAACGATTTTTTTGGCATCGATATCCTGCTCGTCCGGGAAATCAACCGGCATCTGGATGTCACGCCCGTGGAACTGGCGCCGGATTATGTCCGCGGCCTGCTCAATCTTCGGGGGCAGATTGTGACGGTGATCGACCTGGGCGTCCGCCTCGGACTGGGGCCGCGGAAGATCGGGCCCAACTCGAGTTGCATCATTTTGAAGACGTCCTCCGAGCTGGCGAGAAGTTCCGCCATTCATCTGTTGCGGGATTCCACCGCATCGGACTTGGTCGGTCTGCTGGTGGATTACATCGGCGACGTGGTCGCCGTCGACGCGCTGGAAATCGAGCCGCCCCCCGCGCACTCGACCGGGGTCAGAGGGCGGTTTCTGGAAGGCGTCGTCAAACTGGACAAAGGCCTTCTGGTGACGCTGAAAACCTCCGAATTCCTGTCCGCGACGGCGGCGCCGGGCGCGGCCTCCGTCTGAGTCGGTCTAACCGAGGATTTCCTTGATTTTCGCGACGAGCGTTTCCTTCTGAAAAGGCTTCACGATATACGCCGAGGCGCCGGCCGCGATGGCCTTCAAGATGTCCGC
Organism: Lentisphaerota bacterium; assembly: GCA_016199105.1. Classification (GTDB taxonomy): domain Bacteria; phylum Verrucomicrobiota; class Kiritimatiellia; order JAAZAB01; family JAAZAB01; genus JACQHI01. Next base: position 9,936 of record JACQHI010000287.1, read on the forward strand.
CTTGCCCGACTCCGTGGTGGCCATGACGACGGGTATGTTCTGGGTGGCCGGATTGCTCTTGATCTGCTGAAGCGCCTCGAAGCC
>JACQHI010000288.1 GCA_016199105.1 Lentisphaerota bacterium
AGGGCGTCCTGGAGCTGCCGGCCCTGATCGAGAAGTTGCGGGAGGAATGTCGAGTCAACGTCGGGTGACGATCGGGGGTTCCCGCGGGTGCGGAAGACCCCTTTGCGAGAACAAACGGGATTCCACCCCGTGGAATCCCAACCATGGGAGGTTCCTATTCGTAAGTTCATTCGAGTCAATCATAAGATTCGCGTGCCGCAGGTTCGGTGCGTCGGCGCCGCCGGCGAGCAGGTGGGGATCATTTCGACGTCCGACGCGTTGCGCCTGGCGCAGGCCGCGGGGCTGGACCTGGTGGAAATCGCCCCCAACGCCGAGCCGCCGGTATGCCGCATACTGGATTACGGCAAATACCAGTATGAAGAACATCAGCGGGAAAAGCTGGCGCGGAAACGTCAGGGCTCCACGGTTCTCAAGGAAATGAAGTTCCACTCCAACGTGGAGGAGCACGATTACCAAACCAAACTGCGGCACATCCTGGAATTTCTGGAGAAAGGCCATCGCGTCAAGGCCACGCTCGTGTTTCGCGGCCGGGAAAACGAACATCGCGATCTCGGCTATGCCGTCTTCAATCGGCTGATCAAGGATTGCGAAGTCCAGGGGATCAGCGAGTCGCCGCCCCGTCTTTTCGGCCACATGCTGGTCCTCATGTTCAGGCCCCAACAGAGCAAGCAGGATAAAAAACCGGCGGGCAAACCGGAGGCGGCGGCATCATGAAATCCATATCTTTTCAAGGGGGGAGCGCGTGGGCGGCGGGGCTGTTGTTCCTGGGACTGACGGCGGTGGCGCCGGCACAGGACGGGCTCTGGCTGGGCTGGGATTTTGAGAACACGCTGGAGCCGTCGGGTGGCGAAGCCAGGACGAAAGCCTCGATGACGTTGAACCGCGACAGCGAGCTCGTCGCGCCGGACGGCCGGGCAACGAGCGACCGGCACCAGCCGTGTTTCGTCGCCGGCGTGAGCGGCAAGGGGCTGTTCCTCGGCGGCCAGGCGGAGAATCTCCTGAAGCCGGACTTTGCCGATATGAACCTGGACGGCGGCGAGCTGTTCGGCATCTCGGCGCTGGCGGAAGCGGTCCTGAAGCCCGCGGAACAAGGGGCCTGGTTTGGCGAAACCTGCCTGAAAGTCGCCACCTCGAAGGAGGCCGGCAGCGGCATCTCCATTCCCGTCAAACTCTCCGGGGGGAACTATGGCCCGGACAAACCCTTTCTCTATGTCTTTTCCCTGCACATCAAGGGTCATGCGGCGTTAAGCTTGGAGATCGGGCCCGCCTCGGGCGCATGCAGCGATCCCAAGACCCTCCAATGCACCGACGAATGGAAACGGCACACGGTCTGGATGTTCGCCGGCGAGCGTGTGGAGGCCGTCGTGAAGCTGAAGACCGCCGGCGGCGGCGAAAGCGATTTTTTCATCGATGGGCTCCAGCTTGAAAAGAAGGATAACGCGCAGGTCAGCGTGGCCGGCAGAAACGCCCCGCGGGGCAAGGATTTCTCTCCCGGTCCCTGGGCGCCCGGCGGCAAGGCGGTGCAGGCGGACCGCCTGAGCGTCTCCTGGCCGGGCGCGAAGTTCCACAGCCCGGAGGGGACCTTCAGCGTGTGGCTGAAGCCGCTCTTCAACCGCGACGACGCCGAAGGGCATGTCGTCATCAGCCGGAGCCACATGTTTTACCAGTTGATGTTCCAGCCCCAGGGAACCCTCTTTTTCGCCCGCGCCAACGAGGGCGATGACCGGAAGGAAAATCCCTGGGGCGCCATCGGCATCCCCCGCCCGGGCAAGCTGGAAAAGGACGCGTGGAGTCTGCTGACCGCCACGTGGAGCAACGCGGACAAGCGGACCCGCCTCTATTTCAACGGCGAACCGCTGGGCGAAAAGAACAGCTTCTTCGAGACCGACATGAATCGAAACGAGACGCTCCAGCTCGGGGTCTGGAATCCGGACAACCTTGACGGCCTGAACGGCGTCCTGGACGACCTGAAGATTTTTTCCCGCGCCCTTTCCGCCGACGAAATCAAGGCCGAATACGAACGGGGTGTGAAGGCTCTGAAATAGGAATGAAAGCCATCCAAGTCGAGCACCATCCATCGGAACAGCGGTTGAAAGAGCTGGGGGTGCGCCAGTGGCCCACGTGGACGAAAGAGCCCTCGACGTTCCCCTGGACGTATGACGAGCCGGAGACGTGCTATTTTCTCGAAGGCGACGTCACGGTGACGCCGGACGGCGGCGCGCCCGTGACCCTGGGCCAGGGCGACCTGGTGACGTTTCCCTCCGGCCTGGCCTGCGCGTGGACCATCCGGAAACCGGTGAAAAAGCACTATCGCTTCGGCTGAAAAGTCATCATTCGGAGATGGGGCTCACGACAAATCGCCCCGCCACCTTCCGGAAAGAGGCAGTCTGCACACCGTATCCGGTTGGTAGGGTCGGTCGGGTTTAAGTCCGCAGATCATCCAGGAATTCAGACGCCGGTTCGACGCTCGTGACCAGCAAATGATCCCGTGCACGCGTGCAGGCGACATAGAGCAGGTGGCGCTC
>JACQHI010000291.1 GCA_016199105.1 Lentisphaerota bacterium
CATCTACGCCATTGCCCAGCCGAACGGCGTCATCCTGGTGACCGGCCCGACGGGTTCCGGCAAGACCACGACGCTCTACTCCTGCCTGCAGGACCTGAACAAGCCCGACGTCAACATCGTGACCACCGAAGACCCCGTGGAATACCAGCTCGCCGGCGTCAACCAGGTCCAGATCAACGACAACGTGGACCTGACTTTCGCCAACGCGCTCCGCGCCATCCTGCGTCAGGATCCGGATATTGTGATGGTCGGTGAAATCCGCGACGCCATCACCGCCAATATCGCGGTGAAAGCCGCCCTCACGGGCCACCTGGTGCTGAGCACCCTGCACACCAACGACGCCGCCGGCGCCATCACCCGTCTGCGCGACATGGGCGTCGAGGCGTTTCTGCTGGCTTCGTCCATCATCATGACCCAGGCCCAGCGCCTCTATAAAAAACTCTGTACCGCCTGCAAGAAACCCCGCGAACTGCCCCTCGAATATCTGCGCATCAACAGCATCGATCCCAAGATCTTCGACGGGGTCACCCTCCAGGGACCGGGCGGCTGTCCGAAATGCGCCAATCTCGGAACCAAAGGCCGCGGCTCCATCATGGAAATTTTGATGATGGATGACGACATCCGCCAGCTCGTCATCAATGGCGCGGGCACCGCCGAATTGGGCAAGAAGGCCGTCGAAAAAGGCATGATGACCCTTCGCATGGTGGGCCTTGAAAAAGTCAAACAGGGCATCGCCACCCTCGAAGAAATGGTGAGCGTGACCGGCGGCGGCGCGGAATAAGCGCTCCGTCTCAACCCAGACGTAGGGAGAAAACGCTATGTGCGCCATGGTTCGATCCGGGACAGGCAAACCGCCACCGCCCAAAGCCGGAGCGGCGCCGGCACAGGCCGCCTCTCGCTTCCAGGCGCCGGACGCCGCCAAAGCCAAACCCCAGGAGCACCGCCGCTCCGACAAGGTCGTGGGCGCCGCCAAAATCCGATCCAAGGAGCTGTCGCCCTTCTCGCGCCAGTTGTCCGCGATGCTCCTCGCCGGCATGCCGATCATCCAGTCGCTCGACGCCCTGCAGGAACAGACCGGCGACAAGAATTTCAAATCCGTGATCCTGGGCCTGAAAACGGCCCTGCAGTCCGGCGCGTCCTTCTCCGAATCGCTTCAGCGTTATCCGGCGGTCTTCGACCAGCTCTACATCAACATGGTGAAAGCGGGCGAATCCGGCGGTCAACTCGGCGAAACCGTCGCCCGGCTGGCCGGCTTCCTGGAATCCACCGCCCGGCTGACCCGCAAGGTCAAGTCGGCCATGACCTACCCGGTCATCGTGCTCTGCCTCTCCCTCGCCATCGCCATCGCGATGATCACCTTTATCGTCCCCGTCTTCGCCGGCATGTTCAAGGATTTCCGGGCGGAACTTCCGGCGCCCACGCAGTTCATGGTCAACCTCAGCGGCATCCTTCGGTCCTACGGCATTTTCATGGCCCTGGGCATCGCCGGCATCGTCGTGGCCTTTAAAAAATGGAAGCAAACGGCGGCCGGCGCGCTGGCCATGGCCCGGTTCGCGCTCAAATTCCCCATCATCGGCGAACTGGTCCAGAAAATCGCCACCAGCCGCTTCGCCCGCACGTTCGCCCAGCTCCTGAAAAGCGGCGTGCCGATCCTGCGGGCCATGGAAATCGTCTCCGGCGCCACCGGCAACAAGCTGTTCGAGAAAATCCTGCTGGAATCGCGCGCCATCATCGAACGGGGCGAAACGCTTTCCTCCGCCCTCGCGCCGAACCCCTGCTTTCCCCGCCTCCTCATCCACATGATGTCCGCCGGGGAAAAAACGGGGAAAATCGACGAAATGATGCAGAACATCGCCGATTTCTACGACGACGAGGTGGAGACCATGCTCGACGGCCTGACGTCGCTCATCGAGCCCCTGCTCATGATTTTCCTGGGGCTCATCATCGGCAGCATTGTCATCTCCATGTTCCTGCCCATCTTCAAGATGGGCGAAATCGTGGCGAAATAAACGTTCAAAGGACACCCGCATGTGGGACTATACCGATAAAGTGCTCGATCACTTCCGCCACCCGCGCAACGTGGGCGTGATTCCCGACGCCGACGGCGTGGGCGAAGTCGGCTCCATGGCCTGCGGCGACGCGTTGAAACTGACGTTCAAACTGGATACGCGCGGACGGATCGCCGACGCCCGGTTTCAGACCTTCGGTTGCGCCAGTGCCATCGCGTCCTCCTCGGCCCTCACCGAAATGATCAAGGGCATGCCCTTGGACAAGGCGGAAAAGGTGACCAACCAGGACATTGCCGATTATCTCGGCGGACTGCCGGAGCAGAAGATGCACTGCTCCGTTTTGGGCCGGGAAGCGCTGGAACTCGCCATCCGGAACCACCGCACCGGACGGAAGGCCGAAAAAAAGCTCGAGGGCCGCGTCGTCTGCCGCTGTTTCGGCGTCACGGAAAACGAAATCGAACAGGTCGTGCGCGACAACAAGCTCGCGACCGTGGAACAGGTCACCAACTACTGCAAGGCGGGCGGCGGCTGCGGCAACTGCCACCCGGAAATCGAACAGATCATCGCCCGCGTGAGGGGCGCCTCCCCCCAGGAACCGCCCGCGCCGGCGCCCGTCCCGCCGATGACCAACATCAGGCGCATCCGGCTGATCGAAGAGACTCTGGAACGGGAAATCCGGCCGGCCCTCCAGAAAGATGGGGGCGACATCGAACTGATCGACGTGAACGGGAACCGCGTGATCGTAGCCCTGCGCGGCATGTGCTCCAACTGCCAGGGCGCCCACTTCACGCTCAAGGATGTCGTGGAAAGCAAGCTCCGCGAGTTCGTCACCCCGGACCTCGTGGTGGAGGCCAATCCTTCGTGAAAAACATCTATCTCGACAACAACGCCACCACCCGTGTGGCTCCCGAAGTGGTGGAGGCCATGATGCCTTTCTTCACCGACTATTGGGGCAATCCGTCCAGCATGCACCGCTTCGGCGGACAACTGAAAAAACACCTGGAACACGCCCGGAGCCAGGTGGCCGCCCTGATCGGCGCCGATCCGTCGGAAATCCTTTTCACCAGTTGCGGAACCGAAAGCGACAACACCGCCATCCGCGGCGCCGTCGAGGCGGCGGGCGCCGGCGCGCGACTGATCACGAGCCGCGTGGAACATCCCGCGGTGCTGGAAACCTGCCGGTATCTCAAACGCCATGGAATTCCCCTCGTCGAACTCGAGGTGAACGGCCGGGGCCAACTCGATCTCGACGCCCTCCGGAAGGCGCTGGCCGCCGGACCCGCTCTGGTGAGCCTCATGTGGGCCAACAACGAGACCGGGGTCATCTTCCCCATCCGCGAAATCGCCGAGATCGTCAAGGCCGCCGGCAGCGTGATGCATACGGACGCCGTTCAAAGCGTCGGCAAGGTGCCCATCGATGTGAAGGCCGATTCCGTGGACCTGCTGTCCCTGTCGGGCCACAAGCTGCACGCGCCCAAGGGCATTGGCGCCTTGTATATCCGGAAGGGCACCAAGATCCACCCGCTCCTTCTCGGCGGGCACCAGGAAAGCGGACGCCGCGGCGGCACGGAGAACGTTCCCTATATCGTGGCCTTGGGCAAGGCCTGCGAGCTGGCCTCCGCGAACATGCGGGAGGAAACCACACGCGTCGCCGCCCTGCGCAACCGCCTCGAGGAAGGCCTTCTGAAGGCCTGTCCGGACGTCAAGATCAACGGTGATCCCGACCATCGCCTGCCCAACACGGTGAACTTCAGCTTCCTCTACATCGAAGGGGAATCCATCCTGTACCGGATGAGCGATTGCGGCATCGCCGCTTCGTCGGGGTCCGCCTGCACCTCCGGCTCGCTGGAGCCGTCGCATGTCATCCGGGCCATGGGCATCCCCTTCATGGCGGCGCACGGCACGATCCGGTTCAGCCTGAGCCGTTACAACACGAAGGAGGATGTTGACACCGTGCTGGAACAATTGCCGCCCATCATCGCCGACCTGCGGCGGATTTCGCCGTTTGCGCCGCCCTGAATGGCTGCCATACTGGGAGTGCGATAGTAGGTCGGGCATTCTTGCCTGACCCGATAACATTAGGTCAGCCAGGAATGGCTGACATACTGGGAGTGCGGCAGTAGGGCGGGCATTCTTCAACCGCCTGTCGGACTCAAGAACATTATGGCCGCCACCCTCCATCCGGTGTCGTTATCGTTGAAACTCGCGCCCTTCACCCGCCGCTGTCTGGTCAGTGCGATCGCCCATATCCTGGTCATTGTCGCGGTGCTCGTCGTCTCCGATATATCCTTCCGGTTCCATCGCCCGTTGAAGGAAATCAGCCTCTTCGATATCACGTCCGTCACACCGGGACCGGCGGGCGGCGCGGCCGCCGGCGACAAGAGCGCCCCCGTTGTTCCCGCCACACCCAAGATCCCCAAGAACGACGTCATGCCCGTTCCCGGTCCCAAGCCACCCAAACAGCCCCCCAAGACGCCACCATCCGACACCAGGCCCAAGCCCCCCTCCGCAGATGACATCCGGAAAATCCTGGGCAAAGGCATCGAAAACGTGGGCAGCCCCATCCTCGGCGCGGGAGGGGGCATGGGCGATCCCTCGCCCTACGCGTATTACATCGGCCTGATCAACGCCCGCCTCAAGGAGGCCTGGCGGAAGCCGGGGTCCCTGTCCACATCCGCCGGCTATGTCACCAGTGTCTTCATCCGCATCCAGCGGGACGGGCGGCTCATCGAAAAAAAAATGATCAAGCCGTCGGGCAACACACTGATGGATGAATCCGTGATGGACGCCGTGGAATCCGTGAAACAGGCGGATCCCCTGCCGGCCAATTTCCGGAACCCTGTCATGGAAATCACCATCAATTTCGAGCTGACCCCCCTGTCGGGGGATTAACAACACCCAACATCCAACGCGGAACGGAGCGACCATCGCTGACGAATTGCAAGCGAGAAGGCTCAGGTTTCTCTTCCTTGGATGTTGGACGTTGGCTGTTGGGCGTTGAGCGTTCGCGTTGGTTTCATCATGCGAATTCCTGTTGAATTCCATCCGGGGATAGCCCATATTGGCCCATGACTGTTCGGGGAGATGGTCTGTAGGCAGGTCAGCCAGGAATGGCTGACATACCGAGAATGCCGAGTAGGTCGGGCATTCTTGCCTGGCCAGTTATCTTGTGCGATTAACAGCCCAAACATTTTGTTGACGCGGCGCCTCAACCCAAAGGACCAACGACTCATGACTTATCCGGCGCTCTCCCGCCTGCAGCGTTGTGCGCGTAGCCCCGACCTCTCGGAGAGTCGGGGCGGGCAGGTGTCCCGCGCTTCGCGGGATCGCGGGATCGGCAAGCGTTGCCACGACATCTTGGCCCTCCTGCTCGTTCCGCTTTCCGTCGTGTTCGCCGGTCTGTTCGTTTTTCTTTCCCCGGCGACCGCTCCGGCCCAGTTTTCCACCACCATCACGGCGAAAGCCAGCGAGGTCTCCCTGATGGACTTGACCGGCTTCAAAACGCAGGCCGAGGCGGCCGCCCTGCTGTTTCGCCGGACGCTGGAGTCGGACCTCAAGAGGTCCGGCTGGTTCCAGATGATCGCGTCCGGCCGCGGAGAATTCACCGTGCTGGGCTCCGCCGACCGGGAGGGCGACGACCTGCAGGTGAAGTGCGAGGTGTATAATGTCGCCAGCAAGGAACGGCTCCTGGGCAAACGCTATTCGCTCGGCGCCGACGACGCCGCGCGCCTCGCGCATCGGGTGGCCGACGACATCGTGCTGGCCCTCACCGGCCACCCGGGCATGGCCTCCTCCCAACTCGTCCTGGTGGGAAACCGGACCGGCGCGAAAGAACTCTATCTCTGCGACGCCGATGGCGGCAACCTGCGCCAGCTCACGTCGGACAACTGCATCAGCCTGGGCCCCAAATGGGCCCAGGACGGCCGCCGCATCGTGTATAACTCCGACCGCTCCGGTTTCCCGGACGCCTTGACGATCGACATGGCCTCGGGCAAGCGGACGTGCATCGCCAATTATCCGGGTCTGAACGGCAGTCCGGCGCTCTCGCCCAACGGGCGCCGGGTGGCCCTGGTCCTCTCCAAGGACGGCCAGCCGGACCTGTATGTGAAGGATTTAAGCGGCGGCAACCTGACCCGATTGACCAACGACCGCTACGCGGAGGCCAGCCCCACCTGGGCGCCGGACGGCGCGCAGCTTGCCTTCGTCTCCGACAGATCCGGGCATCCCCAGCTCTTCATCATGAGCCAGGGCGGCGGCGAGCCGCGCCGGGTGACCAGCGCCGGGTCCGAAAACGTGGATCCGGATTGGGGCCAGAACGGGTTCATCGCCTACGCCTCACTGTCCGGAAGGGCCTTTAAAATCTGCGTATTGAACCCCGAAACCGGCGACACCAAAACCGTCTCCCGCGACGATGCCTCCTACGAGGACCCCTCCTGGGCGCCGGACGGACGCCACCTGGCCTGCACGCGGACCTCCAACTACAAATCTGCTGTTTTTGTTATTGACACCATGAGCGCCGCGGCGATAGGTTTAACGCCAGACAAAGGCAATTGGTCGGCGGCCGATTGGTCGCCGAAATGAAAACTTTTTTTCAACATCAAACGGAGGGCTGAATGAAATCCAGGTACTTCATGTTGTCGCTGATCGCGCTGCTGGCCATTGGAATCTGCGGCACCGGTTGCAAGAGAGCTTCAAAGTTCGGCAAGAAGCCCAGCGATGACACCCTGAATATCAGCACCAAAGATCCCTCGGGCGGAATTCCCCTTTCCGAACGCACGGGCGATTATGAATTGGTGCCTGACGTCAGCTTCGAGGCCGCGTTGTTCGACTATGACAGCGCCCAGCTCAAGGAATCCGAAGGCGCGAAGCTCTCGGCGGTCGCCGACTACCTGAACAACACGCCCAACGTCGGCGCCATCCTGGAAGGCAACTGCGACGAGCGCGGCAGCAACGAATACAACATGTCGCTCGGCGAGCGCCGCTCCCTGGCGGTGCGCGCTTACCTGGTCGGCCTCGGCGTCGACGCCGCCCTGCTCCAGACCAAGAGCAACGGCGAAGAAAAACCCGCGGATCCCGGGCATGACGACGCTGCCTGGAGCAAGAACCGCCGGGTCGAATTCGTCATCATCAAGCAATAACGCACGCCGTTCCTGTTTCGTATAACCCGGATGCCGCCCCGATCCGGATCGG
>JACQHI010000292.1 GCA_016199105.1 Lentisphaerota bacterium
ACCGAGCGTCGGCCAGGGCGGGCGGGCATTTCAACAAGCAGATCCGTCGCGACGGAGCGCGGCGGCCACCTCAGACCGAGGCATTACCGGGGCAAACCGTGTAAACCGCGCCGGCGCGGGCATGGAACGTCACGATGCCCTTCCCCTCCTCAAGCGGGACGGGGGTGCCCGCGGCATCGGAAACGCGCAGCGGGCCTCCGGCGGTTTTGAGCCTACAGGGCCTGTCCCGCACGCCCACGACACGGGCTTCCTTGAGCCGGCCGCCGGCCCATTCGATATCGACCGTATATCCGCCCCGGGCCTTCAGGCCCCGCACTTTGCCGGCCTTCCAACAGGAGGGCAGCGCGGGCAGCAGGTGGATTTCCTCGAAATAACTCTGGATCAGCATTTCCAGCATCGCGGCCGTGCCGCCGAAATTGCCGTCGATCTGGAATATCCGCGGCGGATGCAAATCGAGGAGCGAGCCGGCAGCGAACTCCGCGATGCCCTTTCGAACGTGCGCCATGGCCGCGTCGCCGTCGCCCATTCGCGCCGCCAGGCAGGCCACCCAGGACCGGCTCCAGCCGGTGTGGCCGCCCGCGTTGGAGAGCCGGATCTCCAACGATTTCCGAGCCGCCTTGAAGAGGTCCGGCGTGCGGTCCGGATCGATCTGCTCGCCGGGAAACAGACCAAACAGATGCGACAGATGCCGGTGGCCGGGCTCCACCTCCTCGAATTCTTCGTTCCATTCCAGCAACTGCCCCCGACTCCCCACCTTGAGCGCCGGCAGATGCGCAAGCAGTTCCTTCCATATCCCGCGCTTGTCTTCGTCCACGTCCAATACTTCACCGGCTTTGATGGCATGGGTCAGGACATCCCACGCCAGCTCCAGATCCAGCGCGGACGAGACGCACAGGGAAACGGGGAATTTCGGGCCGCTGAGCGTGAAACGGTTTTCCGGCGATTGCGACGGGACGAACTGGAGCCGGCCGGCCGCGTCGCGTATCGCGTAGGTTTCCAGGAACTCTGCGACCGTCTTCAGGAACGGATAGGCGTGCCGGCGGAGAAATTCCTCGTCAAGCGTGTATTCATAATGCCACCACAGGTGTTGAGCCAGCCACGGCGCCGCGCCCATCCAGACGGACCAGCCGTAGGCCTCGGGGGTCGCCCTGCCCCAGGCGTCGGTGGTGATGGGGAACCAGGTTCCGCGGCAGCCGAACAGGTCCCGGGCCGCCTTTTGCCCGTGCTGGGCGAGCTTTTCGATCAGGTCAAACAGCGGGTTCATGCAGAGCGGCAGGTTGCCCGGCTCCGCCGGCCAGTAGTTCATCTCCAGATTGATATCCAGATGATAGTCGCTTTCCCACGGCGGATTCAGATCCTCGTTCCACTTGCCCTGGAGGTTGGGCGGCAGGGTGCCGATCCCGCTGGAGGAGCACAGGAGGTATCGCCCGAAATTGAAAAAGAGGATAGGCAGGGCGGGATCGGATTCCGCGGTTTTGTAGGCTTCGATCCGCCGGTCGGTCGGCTTGTCCGGCTCGGGCAGCGGAAGCTCCAGCTCCAGTCCGCCATAAAAACGGGAATAGGCCTGACGATGACTTTCCAGCAGCCCGGCCCAGTCGTCCGCCGGCACAATCAAGGGGCCGCATTCCTGTTCCGTCGTTTTGCCCGTCACGTTGGTGCCGATATTCAGCGCGACAATCAGTTCCGTTGTTCCGGTCGCCGTCAATCGGCCGGCCTGACAGGCCAGCACGCCGTCTTTCGACCTGACAGCGGCCTGAACGCGGAACTTCACGCCGGTATTGAACGCGCCCTCCATGATCAGGCCGGCGGGCGAACCGGAAAAGGACAGCGCGCAATCCTTGTCCATCAACCGGTCCAGCCAGAGCGCGCAATCGAACGGAAGGTCGCCCGCGGATATCCGGACGAATATCTTATCCAGTCCGAAGTGAGCGACATACTCGCGCTTGAAATGCGTATCCCAATGTTGCCGGGACGACGAATGATAATCCACGGTGACCAACGCCTCCCGGAGATCGAGCGCCCTCCGGTAGTGATGGATGCAGCCATGCGTCAATTCGAAATAGAAATCGCCGGCCGGCTGGAACGGGTCCACCCGATGCGGCTTGCCGCTGATGCCGCCCGCGCCTCCGAACGCGTCATTGCCGGCCCGGGTCCCCTCCTCATATTTTCCATCGAGAAGAAGCCTTTGGACGTCCGGCAGGAGATGGGCGGCGGGCCGATTGTCCCGTTCCCGGCCCCCGCCCTTCCACAGCCATTCGTGATTCAGCGCCAGCCGTTCCCGCTTGACCCCGCCCATGACCATGGCCGCCAGCCGGCCATTCCCGATCGGCATCCCCTCGATCCATTCCGCCGCCGGCTTTGAATACCACAACATCTGATTCGGCATATGGATACGTTTGTAGGTAGGGCGGTTTCGCCGAAACCGCCGTTCACAGTGAACCGCGGCGCGCTCGGCGTGCGCGCCCTACCACTTGCCCGCTCCTCACTTCACCCGAATCATGTCCTTGATTTCGACGGGTTCGGCGGGAACATCGGCCATGGGGCCCACGCGGAGCGTGCGGACGGCGCGGATTTTGTCCACCACGTCCATCCCCTCCACCACGCGGCCGAACACACAATAGCCAAAGCCCTGATCGGACTTGTCGCTGTGATCGAGGACTGCGTTGTCCACGGTCTTGATGAAGAACTGCGCCGTGGCGCTGTTGATGTCGCTCGTGCGGGCCATGGCGACGGCGCCGCGGGCATTCTTTTCGCCGTTGCCGGCCTCGTTGACGATGGGCGGACGCGTCGGCTTCTGCTGCATATCCTTCGTGAACCCGCCGCCCTGGATCATGAAATTCGCGATCACGCGATGGAAAATGGTGCCCGTGAAGAACTTATCGTCCACGTAGCTCAGGAAGTTTTTGACCGTCTCGGGCGCCTTGTCGTCGAACAATTCCAGTTTGATGTCGCCCATCGAGGTTTTCATCAGGACCATGGTGTGTTTCCCCTTTTCTTGTTGTTGTTCCGTCGCCGGTTGAGCTTCCTTCACGGGTTGAACTGCCTTTGCCGGTTGGGTCTCCTTCCCCGATCCGGGCGCGGCCGGAACGGCAGGTTTCTGCGTGGAGACACACGACGTCAACACAACCGACAGCGCAACCCCCACCGACAGTAGTCCGATGTTTTTCATGATTTCTCCCTGTGTTGTTCAAAAGCAAAACAATCCGGTCTCGATCCACAACTGCTTCAAATCCATGTGGGGGAACGCCGCCTCGTGCAAACGCCGGATGACGGCTTTCCGGTCGTAATCGAAACGTTCCACCACGGGAGACAGTGTACCGTCCGGCGCGGTCACCGACAAGTACGTGTTGTAAATTCCCGACGTGGACGTGAAATGCGGCTCGTCGCTCTGCGGAACGATCCGGCCATCCGCCTGTTTCCAGCCGAGAATGAGCTGGCTGACGGAGCCGGCATTGGCCAGCCAGCGCCCGTTGCGGTTTTCGGCAAACGGGAAGTGCGTGTGCCCCATCACCACCAGGTCCACCCCGGCATCGGCCAGAAAATTCCAAAGCTGCGAGGGGCGCGACGTCCAGTGGATTTCCCGACCGGCCGGCGTCCGGTGCCCATGCTGGAGGCGGATGCGCCGTCCTCTCCAGAGGATATCCACCCACGGCGGCAGGCTTCGCAGATACTCCCGTTGCCCGACATCCAGGCGGGCCAGCGCGCCGGCGACCGTATAAGGAGGACTTTCGAGGCCGGGGTGTTCCGGACGTTCCTCGTCGTGATTGCCGGTAACGGCGAAGGCGCCGGCGTGCCGCCGCATCCAGTCCACGACCTCCACGGGATTAAGTCCGCCATACAGAAAATCGCCGGTCGAGGCCACCTGGAACGGCGCCTGGCTCGCCGCCAGGCATCGTTCGACCGCCCACAGGGGCTCGATGAACGAATGGGGATCGCTGACCACGATCAGCCGTTCGATCCGGTCATCCAGCGTTATCGTTTGAACCGACATGGTTCAAGTGTTTCTCCATATCTTGTGGCGGAAATGACGCCGGGCCGCGTCCCAATGCCGCTTTGACTGCGGCGGCAGAGCGTGTAGTTGCGCGCTTTTCCCCGCCAATATTCTCAACCGTGCAGCGCATGTTATGACGGCTGTGCGGCTGTTGCAAGAACATTGACAATCACTATAGACTTCCCGCGCCCTTTTTGGCAATCATGCCCGTTATGAAAGCGCTTTATCAGGCCGGTCTCAACCTGTCCGCGGACAGGCATGCACAGGAAGGCGGGCGCGTGCCCGTCCCGCCCGAAAAACGATTTCTTGCCGGTTACAATGTTGTCTGGACGGCGCAGAGCAAACATTGCGGCGAGTCAATGCCTTGCGGCGGCGGCGACATCGGCTTGAATGTCTGGGTTGAGAACGGCGAACTCTTGCTCTATCTGTCGCGCAGCGGCGCGTTTGACGAGAACAATCTTTTCCCGAAACTCGGGCGGATTCGCGTGGCGCTCTCTCCCAATCCATTGGGCGAAGGGGCTTCCTTCCGTCAGGAACTGAAACTGAATGAGGGCTGCATCGAGATCCTTGGAGCCAAGGAGGGTCTTCACGCGCGCATCGATGTTTGGGTGGATGTTTTTCGTCCGGCCGTCCACATTGAAATCGCGGCCAGTGAACCCGTGACCGTCGATGCGGCGTATGAAAACTGGCGTTTGACCGACCACGAATTGAATGAGGACGAGTGCGACGCCTGCCGGACGTTCAAACAAGCGCCCGTGCCCGCCGTTGTGCATCCCGACGTTGTGGCGTTCTCGCAAAACCAGGTGCTCTTCCATCATCGCAATCGCAATACCCTGGCTTTTGACCTTTGTGTCGAGCAGCAGGAATTGAATTCGGTTCGAAACAAGCTCTGGAATCCGCTGGAAGGCCTTACCTTTGGCGGAACGTTTTACGGCGAAGGCATGGCGGCAGCCGGCACAACCGAAGGAAAATACGCCGACACGGAATTCAAGGCCTGGCATTTAAAAAGCAAGAAGCCCGCGCGCGAACAGAAACTCGTCGCCGCCCTGCACGTGGCCAACACGGCAACAGCGGAGGCATGGCGCGAAGAACTGGAAACGATCGTCAAGGATGTCGCCGCCCATGCGGCAACGGCGCGTCAACGCACGGAGGAATGGTGGCGTCAATTCTGGGCTCGCAGCTACATCTTCGTGAATGCGGACAAGCCGGACCCCGCGTCGCCGGTGTGGCAGATCGGACGCAACTATCAGATTTTTCGCTATCAACTGGGCTGTAACGCCTACGGCGGTTATCCCACCAAGTTCAACGGCGGCCTGTTCACCTTCGATCCGGTTTATGTCGACACTCGCAAGCCGTACAGCCCCGATCACCGACAATGGGGAGGCGGCTCTTTTACCGCGCAAAATCAACGGCTGGTTTATTGGCCGATGCTCAAGAGCGGCGATTTCGACATGTTGAAGCCGCAGTTCGAGTTTTATCGCCGCGCGCTGGTCAACGCGGAGACGCGATCCGAGGTTTATTGGGGCATCAAGGGCGCCAGTTTCACCGAGCAGATCGAAAATTTCGGCTTGCCCGTCGGTTTTGAATATGGCTGGAAGCGGCGCCCGGATTTCGAGAAGGGCGTGGAGGATAACGCCTGGCTGGAATACTATTGGGATACTGTTTTTGAGATATGCCAAATGATTCTGGATTCGCGACTCTACGCAGACGCCGATATTCGGGATTACCTGCCGCTGATCGAGAGCTGTCTTGCGTTTTTCGACGAATACTATCGGCTGCACGCTAAACGGCATAACGGCAAACCGCTTTCCGAAGACGGCAAGCTCGTGCTTTTTCCCGGCTCATCGCTTGAAACCTACAAGGGCAATGTTCTTAACGCCACGCCGACCCTTTGCGCATTGCGTTCGATCCTTCGGAACATCATGGAACTGCCCGAGGAACTGCTTCCCGACTCGCGACGCGAACATTGGCGGACCCTGCTCGTTCGCATTCCCGATATAGCCTTCCGGGACATGGAGGGCCATAAAACAATATCGCCCGCCTGGCAATGGGATCGGATTCAGAACGTCGATCTGCCCCAGCTCTATCCGGTGTATCCGTGGAACTTTTACGGCATTGGCAGGCCGGCTCTGGAGGTTGCGATCGACACCTGGAAATACGGCGCGGACAGGACGGATCAAAAACAAATCGTCAGTTGGCATCAGGATGCGATCTTTTGCGCCCGTCTCGGTCTGACCGAAGAGGCAGCCACCCTCACCGTTCAGAAGATGCGGGATTCCGACCGGCGCTTTCCGACGTGGTGGGGACCGGGCCACGATTGGGTCCCCGACCACAACTGGGGCGGCAGCGGCATGATCGGCATGCAGGAAATGCTGATGCAGACGGACGGCAAGAAAATCTATCTGTTGCCGGCCTGGCCCAAAGACTGGAACGTAGTCTTCAAGTTACACGCGCCCTACAACACGGTGGTGGAAGCCGTGGTGAAAGAGGGAAAAGTGGCGCACCTCAAGGTGACTCCGAAAAGCCGCGCCAAGGATGTGGTTCAAGGAATGACCTCCTCCTCATAACTGCGACAGGCGCAACTCGCGTTCCCAATCCACCCGGATATCGGGCCGCTTGTGTCGCCAGAACGGTTGTTCGGCGGCCAGCCAGGCGTCCAGCGGGGTCCGTAACGCTTGCACCATGGCGGGCCGCGCCGCGGCCTGGTTGTCGAGTTCGCGCGGATCCCGGCCCAAATCGTATAACTCGAACGCCTGCGGCCCGTCAATGTGGATGAGTTTCCAGTCGCCCTGCCGGATGAAATACTGGCGCTGTTCCGGGCCGCCGAGTTCGCCGATGACCGTGCGGTCATCCGGCGCGCCGGGCGGGTTCGCCAGATTCAGCGCGCGCCCGGCCAGGCGCGTGTCCGTCGGCGGCGCGCCGCCCGCCTGCGCCAGGATCGTGGGAAACAGGTCCGACAGGGTGGCGATTTCCGGCGACCGGCCCCGCGCGATGCGTCCGCCGCCATGGTGCACGATCAGCGGCACGCGCACACAGTCCTCATACAGCAAGCCCTTGCCCCAAATATGGTGTTCGCCCAGGGTATCGCCATGGTCGGAGGTCAGGATGATGAGCGACTCCTCGTAACGTCCCTGCGCCCGCAGCGCCTCGACGATGCCGCCCACCTCCCGATCGATCAGGGCGCAATTGGCCAGATAATGCGCCACGTTTTTGCGCCAGATCGTCTCGGGCAATGCCACGCGCAAACTCTGCTCGCCGCGATACAGGGCGCCGGGCTGTTCCGCCGCGGGCAACGGCGGCAACGCGAGAGCGGCCGGGTCGATCAGCGTGTCGTGAGGGGCCGACACGCAGTACGGATCGTGCGGCGCATAAAAGCTGACTGTCAGGAAGAACGGCGCGCCGGACGGCGCCGCTCGGATAAAGTCCCGCGCGCGCGCGCCCAGCCACGGCGTGGCCTGGAAGTCCGCCGGCAGTTTGGACACATAGGGGCACAGGCGGTCCACCAGGCCGAACTCAGCGCGCCGCACGCCGCACGCGCCGCCCGGCGCATCCACGCGGCCGAAGGCGTCCCGAAACAGGTGCGCGTAGCCGTGGCGTTTGAGGAACAAATAATAGTCGTCCAGCTCATAGACATGCCGGCCATAAAAATCGCATTGCTCCATGTGTTGGAATCCCATCCGGTTGTGCCGCGGATAGAAATGGTTTTTGCCCAGGTGCGCCGTGACATAATCGCGCTCGGCGAGCAAGGCCGGCAGGGTGGCCACATCCGCCGCCAGGCAGACGCCATCCACCTCGACCGGTGACGCCGTGTGATACTGCCACGCCGGGTTTTCCAGGTTGCCGGTTTCATGGTTGTGCCGGCCGGACAGGATCTGCGCGCGCGACGGCACGCACAACGGGCTGGTGGCATAGCAAGTTTCGAACCGCACGCCCCCCGCCGCCAGGGCATCCATGTGGGGCGTCACCGCCAACGGGTTGCCATAGCAGCCCAGCGCGTCCATGCGCAGGCTGTCGGCCAGGATGAGAATAATGTTCACCGGTTTATCGTTCATGGAATGGTTTGCTCTCCTCGCCGGTTGCCAAGTTTGACATACGCGCGACAGGCCGCCGCTCCCCTACTCCATGCAAATCCCTTTCGCCGCTCCGGGTTCAGGACGATGATGTCCTTGCCTGCCGGCGTCGCGACCTCGATCGCTTCGGTTACCCACGCCGCGCCGCCTTGGGTCGGTAAGATCCGCACCTGGACCTCAGGCATTTTACCCGTGAACGGATGCAGCACGGTCGTGAACCCGAGAATGCCGGGGTGCTGATCCACCGCCATCCAGCGCCGGGCGCGCAAGGAATAACGCGCGTAGGAGCCGCCGTAACGTCCCATCTCGGCGCCGGCGAAATCCGTGCCGGTGTCCAGCCGATACAAGCCTTCCGTTTGCGCATACACCAGCAGACACGCGCGCTTGCCCCGGGTGCGGACCCGGCCCGGGCCGACCACCTGGAACGGGAACGGCGAATGCCAATGCTGCGAAATGGCCTTGTTAAACGTGGCCGAGTTGAGGTCGCGCACCGAATCCATCACCACGACATAACCGGGATTTTTCACGAAGAGAATCGTGCGGCGCACGACGGCCTCGATGTTCGGCGAGACCGGCGAGGCGTCGCGTCCGTACACGAAAAAGCGATAGGCGCGATGATACGCCGAGAAATAGTCCACGATTTCGTTCGAAAACCATTGCACGTCTTCTCCCGCCACCAGCCGGCTGTCATAGACCATGCCGTCGATCAGCATGAGGTTATGGCTTTCCGGCGCGCGGAACATCTGATCCAGGGGATTGGAATAGGGACCGAACCGGCACAATTCTTCGAGGAGCGGCTCGCCCTGCGACCAGAGATTCATACTCAGCAAGTCCCAGTGCGAGTGCCAGCCGGCGAATCGCCCGAAATTGATGTTGATATGCGCCGAATCCGGATCGTTTCCGTTGCGCATGACGGCAAAACCGGACGGCTTGAGCAGATACGACCGGGTCCGATCCACGCCGAATGAGCCCGCCGTCGCTCCCGCCGTCGCTCCGGGAGCTATGGCGGGCACGCCGGGAGCTATGGCGGGCACGCCGTCTGGCGATTGCTGCAAAAATGACGTCATGTCACGGATGGTTTTCAGGCAGTTCCAGCCGCCCCAGCCGGCGTCGCCATAGGTGGGAAACCACTCCTGGGGCGACGGGCCGGACGTCTTGGCATACCACTGGCCGGCGCGGAGAATGGCGCTTCGAATCTCGCGATCGCGCTTGCCCATGCCACCGTAACGACGCCCGACCTCATACGCCCGCGTGAGGCCTTCCAGATGCATGATGCCATAGCCCCATACGCGCTCGCGATTGCCGCCATCCTTGAAATAGCCTTTTCGCGCATGTTCAACCGTAAGCCGGACGGCTTTCCGATCCCAGCGGGGGCTTTCATCGAACTCCGGAAAGACCCGGGCGATCTGCAACAGCGTCGGAATGGTCACTGCCAAGAGGTTGTAAGCCGGCTCGTACTCGCGCATTTTCCAGTCCAGCGCGCGGCCAAAACTCAGAAACGTTTTCAGCAGACCTTCCAAGGCGCGCAGAGGAGGATCTTCCTCGTGGATGAACGCCAGGTAACAGGCCAACAAGATCGGCCACTTGGTCCACACGCTCTGAAATTCAAACACGTAAGGCTCCAGAACACGGCGCAACTTCGGATCATGGGCCGCCTCGTCATACTGGGTCAGAATATCGATCATGAACGCGCGCCAGCGCGGCTCGCCGGTTTGGATGAAGGCGGTCAACGCAGGGGCGAACCAATGCAAGGTGTGCAACCCTACCAGGTCCGAACCCGGGTACGCCCAGTCGATTTTCCGGTCGAACCGAACCATATGGCCGTGCCAGACATTGATCTTAAGGCGCAACAAGTCCTGCAACGCAGCGGGAGCGGGCGCCGTCATTTTCAGGCGCTTCTCGCGTGTCTCCCACCATTCCCGCGCCAGCGCCGCGCGATGATACGCCGCCAGGGCCGTGTAGGCCGCCGTCTTGTCGCCCCTTCGACCGAGCCGGATCGCCTCCTTCAACGGGGCGGTGTCCTTTCTATTCCCGGGAATACGCAGCGAGGACCAAAAATCGCGTTCGCCGATCTCCGTGACGTGAGCGGGTATTTTCTCTTGCTTCATGAATGTTCCTTTCGTTTACACACCTCGAATACAATGGCGTCGTTCGACGGCCAGGTTCCGCGCACCAGATCGCGCTCACACCGCGGCCGACCGCGGTGAATGGCGCCTATCTCCCAGCCCGGATTCAAAGACAGCGTCTCGTTCAACGTTGTCGCGCAGTGATTGATGGCCACGATCAGCCGCCGGGCTTCTCCCAGAGGATGTTCGGTCACCGCGAGCAGCGGATGCGACTTGCGCGCCGCGCGCCCCGCCAGCAGCGGTTCGACAATATGCCGATAGATTTGCCAGCAGGGCGGCGCGCCCGCCTTCGCCGACCTGTCCCCCGGAGCTTTAGCGATGGGGAAGGCTTCCGACTTCGCTTGGATAGCTACGTCGGACAAGACGGCGGG
>JACQHI010000295.1 GCA_016199105.1 Lentisphaerota bacterium
ACCGGGCCGGCGCGATTTCAATGAGTCGCAACCAGGGAATGGATGCCAAACTCGGGCTGGGGCCGACAACGATAACGGCCGTCCCCCGTTCGATTTCAACCAGTTCCATTCGTTTATTTCCCTGCCAGGCCTTCGCGATGGCCGCCTCCGTGACTTTGACAATCGCCTTGGCGCGGTCCCTGTCGATCGTCGCCAGCAAGTCAAGAACGCGGTTCGGGAGGGTTACGGTGATCGGCCGGCTCTCCTCGTCGAATTTTCGGGGCCGTCCGCCGGATTGTTTGCCGTTTGTTTTGCTTATAAAGGCCATCGGGTTCCTTCCTAATAAGTAAAAGTCGAACAAAAACGACTCGCCATTTATCGCTTTAAAACCAGAAACATACCGCCATTTCTACGTTATATAAAGCGTTTTAATCGAGAAAAAAATAGTGCGACTGTGGACAAGGATGGCCCTTACGACTATGGCTCGCAAAGGTCAGGGTTTTACATTGCGATTCGACATCGCGTCCCGCGCCTTGAAAATTTCGGGGTTGCGGCCCGGATCGGCGCCGCGCCGCAGGATGACGGACCCGCCGTCGAAATAGATCACGCCGTACTCGCGGCTGTTCAGCAACGACGCATAAAACAGGTCCTCCGAGCGCTCGCCAAGATTCCCCAGAGTGAAGAACGCCAGGTCCACCCGCTGGGAGGAAAGGGCATGCACTTTCCAGGAAAGGAGCTCGCTCCGATTGGCGCAGAACCCGGCCAGATTCTGCGGGCAGATCAAGACGCCTTCCCGCGGAATATGCCGGGCCGCGACGAGCAGGTTTCGCCCTTCGGGATGGATACTGCCGTAAATCCGATTCCAGTAGCGTCCGCCGAACAAAAACCCCTGACCAACATGCGCCGCCAACGTCACAACGATCAGCGCCACGGCCAGAAAGGCGGAGCCATGTTGTGCATCGGAGGATGAAGCCGGCCGGCCCGCCTGCATCGCTTCGCGGGACGCCGCGGGCCGGCGAACGATCGCCTCCACCATCGCCACCGCCGTCAGAACGAACACCGTGGCGGAATATTGCAACTGAAGGGCATGTTGAGGACGGACCGGGCTGAACATGGCCACCAACAGAGCCGCTGACGGAAACACCAGCAGGGGGATCCACCCCTTTTTTCGCAGAAAAAAAACCGCGGGAAGACACAGCCAGAACAGCGCATTCAAACGCGGGGGAATCTCCTCCGGAGCAAAACTGCCCAGGATGGCCGCTTGGTTGAGTGGGCGGGCATGCATCACGCCCGCGCTGTTAAACATCGGAAACAGGTAAAAAAGCGCCACCACGGCATACACCATGCCCGCCGCCGCCCAGAAATATCCCGCCTTCCAGCGATCCCGAACCGCAAAATACAACAGCATCGGAACGACAAGAAAAATGGTGTCCTCCCTCAAACCGGCATACAACACCAGCGGCAAAATCACCCCTCCCTTCCGAAGGGTCAGACAGGCATACAGCCAGGGAATGAACAAGACCGACAACGTAATGCCGTGAAAGCCGCTCATCACGGCGGATTGCATCAGCGGGTATGCCACGAAAAAAAAGACCACGGCCGCGAGTAAATCCTCCCGAACGTTGCGGCGGCCGGCCGTCCACGCCAGCATCAGCGCCCCCATGACCATCATGCTCCACTGCAGAACCGACGGTAAAAACGGATGATCCCATATCCGGAAAAACGGCCCCAGCAGGGCCAGCGTAAAGGACAGATGGGTGCGAAGATAGGTGTCGGTTACATACGTGCCGAACAGCCGCCCGTGTCCGCAATTCCACAACAACTGCGTATAACGCCCGTAATCGATCAGAGTGTAATTTTTCCAGGAAAAGGCGGCATAGGACGAAAACATCAGGAGGCCCGCCGCGGTCAGAGCCAGCAGCCAGCCCACAGCAGCAATGGATTTGCAGAAATTCACGTGACGACTCACGTTCAAGTGTTCAGTGTTCGGGGTTCAGGGTTCGGGGTTCGGACATCATGCTCCCACGTGGGTCCCAGTTCCAACTGGGACTTCGGAGTGGTCCCGATCCCGCCCCGCGCGGGACAAGTCGGAGTCGGGACCCACGCACGGACGACTGGAGCCATGCCTTCGGCCTTTAGAGCAGTAGCCATTCATCTCACGGCTCCTGTTTGACGCGGTAGCGGAGCACGCGCCGCCCCAGCCAGCACACGCCAAACGTGTCGGCCAACCCGATCCAGAGACGATTAAGGATCGAATACTTGGACACGCCCTTGACACGCGGCCGGTGATGAACGGGCATTTCAGCCAGCCGGAACCCCTGCCAGGAAACCAGCGTGGGAAAAAACCGGTGCATGCCCTTGAAAAGCGGCACACAGGCGACGCACTCGCGCCGAAAGGCGCGCGTGGAACACCCCACATCCCGGACGGTCCGGCCCGTCAGCCCGTTGCGAAAAGCGTTGGCAAGTCGGGAGGCTGTTTTTCTCAATCCGCTGTCCTTTCGCCGGACGCGGAACCCGTTGACCATGTCGGCCTGGCCGTTCAGGATCATATCCACGAGCCGCGGAAGATCGGCCGGATCGTTCTGGCCGTCCCCGTCGAGCGTGGCGAGGATGCGGCCCCGCGCCGCCTGGAAACCGGCCCAGAGGGCCGCGGATTGTCCTTCATTACGGGTCAACACGAGATAACGCTGGCGCGGGTCGGACGCTGAACAGCGCCGCAAGTGCGCGGGGGTCTCGTCCGTCGAGCCGTCATCCACCCAGACGCACTCCCACGACCACGGACAGGGCTGGAGCGCGCGTGTCAGTTCGGCGGCCAGCCGTTCGATATTGGGCGCCTCATCCTTGACGGGAATGACGACCGAAACGTCCGGGGCTGGGTTCATGATCGTACTGCTCTGGTTATCGGTTTTACGGCGCTCCGGTGCGTCATTCAGGGTTCGGGTGTTCAGTGCTCCTCCGAACACCGAACACGCTACCTGCGTAGTCACGAATTTTGAATCTTGAATCATCTACCACCACCTATCACCCAACACCCACCACCTAAAACCTATCTCTCGCCCACGTTTATCCACTCCCCCAGCAACTCGCGCAGTTCCCGATCCGGATCCCGGTTCAACGCCCGCCGGACGCGTTCCTCCTGGGATCGCACGATGTCCCCGCGCAGCGCGGTGTCGCTCAACACCAGGTGGATCAATTCGGCCAACTCGGCGGGCGACAGATCGTCATACAACACGCCCGCGCCATCCATGGCTTCGGGCATCCCGCCGACGGCGCGGGCGATGACCGGCACTCTTTTATACATGGCCTCCAGAAGCGGGAGGCAATAGCCCTCATGCGCGCTGGGACAGACATAGACATCCGCCCGCTCGTAATAGGCCACCAGGCCGTCGGCGGCGGCGAATCCCTCGAAACAGACATTCGGAAGGTCGAGGTCGCCGGCCAGTATTCGCAGCATCGTATAATAACGCGGAGCGCTCCGATCGGACCCCACGATGACCAGACGGCTGAAGGGATTGACGCATTTGTGGTAATGGGCGAACGCCAGGATCAAATCCTCCACGCGCTTGTTGGGCGCGATGCGGCCGACGAAGAGAATCGTCTTCAGCGGCTCCGGCATCAGCGGTTTGTGCGGCAAATCCAAGGCCCGCGGCGCGAACAACAGAGGAAACACCCGGACACCGGCAATGCCCATGGCTTCCAATTCCATGGCGTTGAAACGGGATACGGTCCACACGGCATCCGCCTTCCCCGCGATGTCCGGCAGCGCGCGGCGCGCCTCCTCCAGCCGGGCGGCCACGGCATCGTCATACCCCCGGAAAAACTTCGACGGCGTGATGTTGTGATACACCAGAATCCGGCGTCCCCGCGCACGGAGGAAAACATCCGCCGCCGGATCGGCAATGCCGTAATGATGCAGGCATATATCGCCGATGGCATCCGCGTGGGCTTCGAGCGGGCGGCAGGTCCCGCGCAGGCCGGGCGACACCCGCGCGGGATCCACGAAAATATCCGATTCGCAGCCCCAGCGGCGGAAAACATCCCGAAGGAGAAGCGCCTCGTGGGACGTGGCGTCGCCGTCGCCAAATCCCGCCAGTATCTGCGAAATGCGCATCAGCGGCCCCTCTCCTGCAACTGCCGGAGGCTTTCCGCCTGGAGCGCGACCTTCTTTTCCAGTTCGGCCACGGCGCTCTTCATCGCCTCCGCCTCGCGCCGAAACCAGGTCGCCTCAAACTCCAGCACGCTGGAAAACTGGTAATTGATGAGATTCTGACGGAAAGCTATCCGGTCATGCTGATAGCGGAGCAATTTCCAGAGAAATGCCCGAAGCCCGGCCATGAACAGACCCATCAGCCCCGGTTTGCGTGGGATGTCAAAATCAAGGGTATTCACACCGTCCCGGTAGCGCGTCAGCCGGATCAGCTCGGTCAGATAGTCCGTCTCGGTGCGGGCCCGAGCCAACCTAAGAACGTTGATATCGCCCGGGATATCCGCCACAGCTTCCGGGTCGCGCCCGGCGGCGCGTTCGCGGATCAGAGCGCCAAGTTCCGCGCCACAGTCCTTGCCGGCCACCTGAATTTTCATGAGTGTATCTCCTACCACCCACCACCTATCACCTAGACACCAACCACCTAAAACCCAACATCTACAACCTTCCCCCCGGATCGCCCTCCATCCGCGTGAACGTGACGGCCCGGATCTCCAGGTCCGCGGCCCGCTCGAACGTCACAACCAGATTCACGGGCAGACTGGCCGGCTGCTCGAATTCCAATGCGGCCGGCGCGCCGGCCACTAGCGCTTGCGGAGCGCACCGATCGCGCTCTTCGCATTGGATATTGCACGCGCCGAGCGTTTCCCCCGCCGGAGCCGGAGACGCGAAGTCAATTGTCGCCCGATACCGACCGCGTTCCAATGGCAGCTTGGGACCATACAACACCACGGAAGCGATGTCACGTTCCTTCCGGAAATTCACGCTGCCCCGCCGCACATCGGTGTGCCCGGCGTGAAAGAAGCAGGCGGCGGGCAGCGTCCAGCTTTCCCCCTGTTGGAGGAGCGGCAAGGGCCGGCCGGCCTCCAGCAACGCCAGATCGGCGTCCACACGACCTTCCAGACAGGAGAACCGGAACGCGATAAACACAAGGCCCGGCGTCGCCGGAAGCGGGAAATCCACCCAGACCCAGTCCGGGGCGTGAACCACGACGCGGCGACGACCGAGTTCCTGATCCTTCTCCATAAAGACCGTTTGCAGAACCCCCTCTCCCTTGACACGGACGGACCAGCGCAACCCGGGCGCGGGCACAACTCCGACCGGATCGGTCGTGGCGCACGAATCCGGCCCTTCCAATTTCACGACGCCCCCGCCGGCGGCGGCTGTGGTCTTCTCCGTCACGGCCTTTTCCCACCTGAGG
>JACQHI010000294.1 GCA_016199105.1 Lentisphaerota bacterium
CGGCTAATCCCGTGACCATGTTGGCACGTGCTGCGTGACTCGCGTGGTAACCGCCTCTGAATTATTTCGAGCGGCATTCGCCTCTCCATTTTCAATGGTTTTGCTGTAAATGATTTTGTCATTCTTGTGCCTGTTTTTTCATGGTGTATTGTGACACTCCAGACGGCTCGCCGGTCCCGACTCTCCCGAGGTCGGGACGCCCTCCATGTTGCCAAACATGCTGTTGCCTAGGCGTATGTCCAAGGCGCCAACACCCACCACCCACCACCTACAACCGACGCCGTGCCCCCTTCGTACGGGATAATTCCCATAGACGGCAGGGTTTTTCCTGTAGGTTCGACGCGCATCGCGTCGAAAACGGCGTTTTTTCATGGCTGAACCCAATGTATCGTAGATTTATCCTGGTCTTGTAGCACTGTAAAATGATGGAATATTAGGGATTTAGTCCATTGTTGGGCACAATAAAGCGTAGATTTATCCTATTGCTACGCTCTCGCATTTTTTCGCATAGTGGTCCCATCAGCGCAATTTCTTTTTGTGTCGTTCGACCGGTTCGCCGGAAATAAAGCGCACATGCGAAAAGACGTTCAAACGGTTCTCGTCGTGGATGACGATCCTGACTGGTTGGAGTTTTTGTCCAGGGCCCTGGGCTCGGAATATCCGGTGTTGTCGGCCGCCAACGGCGACGATGCGGTTCGCCGGGCGCGGAGCGCCGGCCCCGACGTCATCGTCATGGACGTGATGATGCCGGGCGGGAAAGACGGCTTTGCCGCTTACGCCGAGCTGCAACGCAATTCCAGAACTCGCGACATACCCGTGATCATGCTGACCGATATCAATCGGAAAACGGATTTGGACTTCGGTTCGGAGGCGATGAATCGGTACTTGGACAAGGCTCCGGCTGCCTTCCTCGAAAAACCGGTTTCCGCCGTTCGTTTGCTGGAGGCCGTGAGAGGGGCGCTCAGTCATGGGGATTCGATGACGGGGCGGGCGCACGAAGCGCAGCGGGTTCGCAGCCCCCGCTGTACTTTGGGAGCAGTTCCCCGGTACAGCGGGGCCTGCGGGACCGCTGCGCTTTCATATTTAAGATAAAACATGTCAAACAACAAACAAGGAGGTCCGTTTATGTCAACAGCAAGGTCGTCGTCGGTCTGGACTCGCCTCGTGCTTCGCGCGCGGCGCGTCAAATCATCGTGGGTCAAAGGCATGCTGTTCGTGGCAGGGCTATCGGCGATTTCGCTGGTGGCCGCCATGGTCGTGTCGTGCGCATCCGTCAATCGCACCGTCCAGGTCGCGCCCGGAAGTCCCGGCGCCAAGGCCGTGGGGATGGATACCTGTGCGGCGTGCCACGAAAAAATGGTGGAGAATTTCAAGAGCGCCACCCATGCCCGCTTGAAAGCGGAAGGCGACAACACCCTGGATGTCGGCTGCGAGAGCTGTCATGGCGGCGGCAGCATTCATGTGGACGCCGGCGGCGGAAAGGGCACGATGATCAATCCCCGGAAGTCCCCTGAGGTGTGCTTCCAATGCCACGCGGACAAACGCGGCGAATTCAGCCTTCCCTACACGCATCCGGTGCTGGCCGGCAAGGTGAGCTGCGGCGATTGCCACGACCCGCATCAAGGCAATGCCGTCAAGACCGGCGGCACGGCCCTGGCCGCGCAAAACGAGACCTGCATCAAATGCCATACGGCGCAGCGCGGCCCGTTCGTGCGCGAACACGAGGCCCTGCGCGAAGGCTGCGTAATCTGCCACGCACCGCACGGCTCGGTCAACGCGAAGATGCTGACTTCGCGCAACCAAACCCTGTGTTTGTCCTGCCACGCGCAACAGCAGGCCGCGAGCGGCACCATTAAGATCGGCGGGCGCGACCACGCGTCGTTTGTGTCGCGCGGCACCTGCTGGAGCGCCGGCTGTCATGAGGCGGTGCACGGCTCGCAAGTCAACTCGTCGCTTCGATTCTAACCCGCCCACTTAAAATAAAGGAACATCCACTATGAACTTTGCGAAACGTTTGACAAGCTACTCGCGGCAGGCAACGCGTTTCCATGCCGTATTCGTCGGCGCCTGTGTTTTGGGATGCGCTTCAGCCGCTCATGCGCAAGTGGCCGCGCAACCCGCAAAAACCGGCGCGCCTGCGGCAAAGGCCCCGGCGGCCGTCAGCGCCCCGGCGGCAACCTACAATAACGAGCTCACGCTGTCGGCGGGCTATGTCGCCGTGGACGGCGACGGCGCGGCGTTCAGTCAGCGCCAGCAGATTCCCTCCGATGAAATATTCGGCGGGGTGGAATCGTTGCATTACGAGGATGCCGTCGGCAAGGACACGACGTTGACGCTGGACGGTCGCGCGATCGCCGACAACCACGACTACAAACTGGGCCTGAATCTCGTCGCTCCGGACGTCGGCTATTTGAAGGCCGACTATACGGAATTCCGGACGTGGTCCGACGGCAGCGGCGGCTACATCCCCGTGTCCGGCGCCTGGCGCGAAGCCGGCGACCAGGAGCTGGCCCTGGACCGCGGAACGTTCTCGGTCGAAGCGGGCCTCACGCAGCCGGATTTGCCGCAGCTCACGTTGAAGTACGAGCATCAGTTCCGCGACGGCCGGAAAAGCTCCACCATTTGGGGCGACTCGACCGACGGCGGATTACTCCGTACTATTGTGCCGACGTTCCTGGATATCGACGAGACGCGCGATATCGTGTCCGCCGACGGCACGCACACGTTCGGCAATACGGAGTTGGGCTTGGGCGTGCGCTATGAAACGGACGACCTGGAAAATTCGCGCAACATCACGCGCGGAACCGGCACGTCCGCCCTGCGCTACGTGACGATCGATGACGCCGTGGACACGGATATTTTCGATGCGCACGCCTTCACCGACACCGCGTTCAACAAGAAAGTCCGCCTCACGACCGGCTATATGGTCAGCCGGCTGGACTCCGATATCGGCGGATCGCGGATTTTCGGCTCGTCGTATGACGCCACGTTCGACGCGAACTTCGCGAGGCGGCAGTATCACGATGAAGGCTACACCGATCTGGACGGCAGCGCCGACGTGAGGCAGTACGTCGCGAACGCGAACCTGATGCTCGTTCCCGCCGACAATCTCACCGTCACGCCGGCGATCCGGATCGAAAAACTGGACGCGGAGGGCGACACGATGTTCGCCGAGTCGAACGTCGGCGCTGCGCCAACCTTCACCACGGCCGTCGAGGAATTGGAAGCGTTCAACGAACGCGGCCTCGTGGACGCGACCGAGGAACTGGAAGTCCGCTATACCGGCATCCGCGACTGGGTGTTGTATGCCGCCGCCGAATTGACGGAAGGCGAAGGCGACTATTCGGAAATGGAAGTGGAAGCCGAGACCCAGGAAATCGATATGAACCGGGAAACGGACGACACGCGCCTGGTCCAGAAATATACGGGCGGGGCCACGTGGTATCCCTTGAAGGCCTTGAGCCTCGCGTCGCAATACTATCACAAGATCAGCGACAACGAGTACGATCACGTCACGGATCCCACCACCTCCGCATCGGATCAATATCCGGGCTATATCACCGAGTTGGACGTCGTCACGGACGATATCAACGTCCGCGCGACGTGGCGGCCGTTCAATGTCCTGACGACAGTCACCCGGTACGACCTGCAGTTGGCCACCGTGGATCAGGACGGCACGACCGTGGACGCGTCCGAGACGGCGGATACGACGGCGCACATCGTCAGCGAAAGCATCACCTGGACGCCCATGGCCAGTGTGTATTTGCAGGCCAACCTCAATTACGCGCGGAACAGGACGACCACGCCGGCGGACGAGGCGACCGGCGCGGCGGCCAATCGGGTGGTGGAGTCGCGGAACGATTATTGGAACTTCAACCAGGTTGTCGGTCTGGCGGTGGCGGAGAAGACCGATCTTCAACTCCAATACTCCCATTTCCGGGCCAGCGATTACCTGGACAACTCGTCCTACGGCGTGCCGTATGGCGCGGATCTGGAAGAGAACTCCGTGACCGCGACGCTGAAGCAAGAGATCGGCTCCGGCATGCAGGTGGCCTTGAAATACGGGTTTTATATGAGTCGTGACGACGCCTCGGGCGGCAACAACGATTATGACGCCCACCTGGTGTCGACCAGCATGCAGTATCTGTTCTAAGTCCGGCGGACGTTTTGACGAGAGGGCGGCCCGGGCGGGCCGCCCTCTTTTTTTTCAATAGGAAAGGCAGCTCGGAAGATTAAGGATAAAGATTATGGTGTGAGCCATTCGTCGGCTGACGGATGGCAACGCCACTCACGTGGCAAAGATTAAGGGGGACGGCTCACGCGCCTTCGTCTTTATCTTAATCTTTACCTTTGTCTCTCCCAGCCACGAACAGATTATGATAAAGATTAGGGCAAAGATTAAAGGGGGCGGCTCACGCGCCTTCGCCTTTATCTTAATCTTTACCGCTCTCCTCTTTCCCCTTTCCGCTCTCCCCGTCCCGCCCTCCGCTCTCCCCTCTCTATCCCCCGTTGTCGGCCAGGCCCAGGAAAACACGGCCTGTCTCGAGTGCCATGGGGACGCGTCTCTCTCCACCCAGCGCGACGGCGCGACCGTTTCCCTCGCCGTGGCGGCCAGCAATTTCTCGGCCTCGGTGCACGGCTCGCTCGCGTGCGTGCAGTGCCATGCCGACCTGGAAAACAAAGAGCTGCCGCATGACACGCCGCCGGCCAAGGTCGCGTGCGCCGGGTGCCATGAGCGCGCGCAACGCCGGAACGCCGAATCGCTCCACGGGCAGGCGCTGGCGCGCGGCGATCCGCTGGCGCCCCGCTGCCAGGATTGTCATGGGGCGCACGAGATAGCGCCGGCGCGCGATCCCCGTTCGGTGGTGGCGCCGCTGAAAATCCCCTTTGTGTGCGGCCGGTGCCACCACGAGGGCGCGCCGGTCCAACGGCAGCGCGCGATCCACCAGGACCATATTCTCGAAAATTACTCCGAAAGCATTCACGCCGAAGGCTTGTTCAAAAAGGGCCTGGTGGTCAGCGCCACCTGTGTGTCCTGCCACACCGCGCACCATGTGCTGCCGCACACCGATGCGCGATCGTCCATCGCCCCCAACAACATCACGGCCACCTGCCTGGCCTGCCATGCCGAGATCGAGGCGGTGCATCGGAAAAGCATCCGGGGCGAGCTGTGGGAAAAAGAGGCGCATGTGCTGCCCGCGTGCGTGGATTGCCATCAGCCCCACAAGGCGCGCAAGGTGTTTTACGAGAAAAGCGCGGCGGACGCCGACTGCCTGCGTTGCCACGCCCGGCCCGATATCCGCCGCGAACGGGATGGCCTTTCCTTGCAGGTCCGGCACGACGATCTGCTGCAGTCGCGCCACGCCGCCATCGCCTGCGGCCAATGCCACGCCTCGGTCAATCCGTCGCTCGAACGGCCCTGCGCCGCGCCCATGAAAGCCGTCGATTGCGCCGCCTGCCATGCCGCCGTGGCCGACCAGTTCCTGGGCAGCCGGCATGGAGCGCTGGCGGCCGCGCGGGACGCGAATGCGCCGACCTGCATCGAATGCCATGGCGCGCATGCCGTGCGCGGGAAGGCCGAGCCGGCCTCGCCCACGTTCCCCACGAAAGTGCCGGACTTGTGCGCGCGTTGTCATCGCGAAGGCGAGAAAGCGGCGGTGCGCTATCTGGGCGCGCAACATCGAATCGTCGAGCGGTATACCGAGAGCATCCACGGCAAAGGCCTGTTGAAAAGCGGCCTGACGGTCACCGCCACCTGCACCGGCTGCCATACCGCGCATAACATACGGCCCAAGTCGGACGGCTTGTCCAGCGTCAATGCCGCCAATCTGCCGCAAACGTGCGGACGCTGCCATCAGGGCATCGAGGAGCAGTTCAATCGCAGTATCCACTCGCCGCTGGTCGCCAAAACCGACAGGCCCCTGCCGGTCTGCAACGATTGCCATACCGCGCACACCATTCGCCGCACCGACCAGGACGGCTTCAAGCTGGAAATCATGAGCCAATGCGGGCGGTGTCATGAGGACATCGCCAAAAACTACTTTGACACCTATCACGGCAAGGTCTCGCAGTTGGGCTATAGCAAGACCGCCAAATGCTACGACTGCCATGGCGCCCACGATGTCTTGCCGGTGGCGGACCCGCGGTCGCATTTGAGCCGCGAGCGCGTGGTGGAGACTTGTCGCGCGTGTCATCCCGGCGCCACGCGGCGTTTCGCCGGTTATCTGACGCATGCCACGCACCATGATTCGCGCAAGTATCCGTTCCTGTTCTGGACGTTCTGGAGCATGACGGCCCTGCTGGTCGGTGTCTTTTCGTTTTTCGGCATTCACACGCTGCTCTGGCTGCCGCGCGCCTTGCAGCTGCGGCGCGAACGCTTGCTGCAGCAGCAAAACGACCGGCCATTGACCGGCCCGCCCCAGCGTTACTATCGGCGTTTTTCGCGGTTCAACCGGATCCTGCACGTGCTGATGATCGTCAGTTTCATCGGCCTGGCGCTCACCGGCCTCACCCTCAAGTTCTCCTACACGCGCTGGGCCGTGATCATGGCGCACGGATTCGGGGGTTTCGAGACCGCCGGCTATATCCATCGCGCGGCCGCGGTGATCATGATGGGCATTTTTGTGGGGCATCTGACGGATCTGGTGCGGCGCAAACGCCGCGACTTCGGCTCCTGGCGCGCGCTGCTGTTCGGCCCCAATACGCTGCTCCCCACCGGCAAGGATTTCAGGGATTTCGGCGCCGCCATCAAATGGTTTCTGGGGCTGGGACCGCGCCCCCAGTATGGACGCTGGACCTATTGGGAAAAATTCGATTATTTCGCGGTGTTCTGGGGCATGGCCGTGATCGGTTCGACCGGGCTGGCGTTGTGGTTTCCCGAGCTGATGACCCGTTTGATGCCGGGCTGGTTGCTCAATATCGCCACCATCATTCACAGCGACGAGGCGCTGTTGGCGGTGGGCTTCATTTTCACCGTCCACTTTTTCAACACGCATTTGCGACCGGAAAAATTCCCGATGGATGTGGTCATCTTCACGGGCTATATGCCGGTGGAGGACCTGAGGGAAGACAAGCCGGGCGAATATGAGGCCCTCGTCCAGGCCGGCGAACTGGACCGGAACCTGGTGGAGCCGTATCCGCCGGTTGTCATTCGCTGCATACGCTTTTTCGGCTGGACAGCGCTGGCCATCGGCTTTAGCGTCGTCGTCTGGATCGTCTGCGCCATGGTTTTCGCCTACCGCTGAGGAGTTGCATGAAGGAAGAATTGAAATCGTCCTGGGAAAATCGCTGGACGGTTGCTGGCGCCGTGCTGGCCGCGCTCGCGATTCTTTTTTTCATCAGCTTTCAACTGATTGAGTTGGGCCAACCCACCTCCAATCCGTACACCGGTCTCTGGACCTTTCTGGTTCTCCCGGCATTCCTGATCGTGGGATTGATGGTCATGCTTCTCGGCTGGCTGCTCGAGCGGCGCCGGAGGCGGAGGCTCTATCCGGATGTCCGGGATTGGCCGAAGTACCCGACCTTCGACCTGAACACGCCGCGCCATCGCCGCCAGTTCCTGGTCTTCGCCGGCGTCGCGGTGATCGTGATGCTGCTGGGCAGCATCAGCAGTTACCGCGGCTATCACTCCACCGATTCGACGCAG
>JACQHI010000297.1 GCA_016199105.1 Lentisphaerota bacterium
CGAAATACGCGAAAGGCGCGAAAATGGAGTTCAAGGTTGGTCTATTGGTTATGTGGAAACGCCCGACTGGAGAGCGGCAGCTTGCCCGGCGTAGCCTTGGCAGAGTCGGGGCCCTGCCGCCGTGAATATCCTGATGCTTCCTTTCCACACCGCTCTTGACATTCAAGCCGCAGCCTTCAGGCTATGACCCGGAGCCGTAACACATCCCATGACGCAGCGTTATCAGATTTGGGTCGCGTATGACGGGTCGGCATTTGCCGGATGGCAGGTCCAGCCGGAGAAGCGAACCGTTCAGGGCGAATTGGAGCGCGCCATCCGAAAACTGACGGGCGAAACCGTCAAACTGCATGGAAGCGGCCGGACGGACCAGGGCGTTCATGCCCGGGGCCAATCGGCCCATTTCGATCTGTCGCGCGACTGGGGTTTGATCAACCTTCGCCGGGGCATCAACACCTATCTCCCCCCCGACATCCGGGTGCTGAACGCGCAGCAGCAAACGCCGCATTTTCACGCCCGGCGGTCGGCGGTCAGCAAGGAATACCGCTACTTCATCTGGAACGCCGAAAATCTGCCGCCCGACCTGCGCCATGCGCGCGCGCATATCCGGCGCCCTCTGAACGTGGACGCCATGAGGAAAGCCTGCGAAGCTCTGATCGGCCGGCATGATTTTGCCGCTTTCACGGCCAATCCCAATCGTTTTGTGGAGAGTACGGTCCGCCACGTCATGGCCTTGCAAGTGCGAAAATCGGGTCCTGAAATCGTCATCATTGCCAAAAGCGACGGTTTCCTTTATAAGATGGTTCGGAGCCTGGTCGGTTTCCTGATCCGCGTGGGGGAAGGCGACTTGGCGCCGGAGGAAGCCGGGGCCATCCTGAAATCCGGTTTGCGGACGGCCGTGGTGCCCACGGCGCCGCCGCAGGGACTGTTCTTGTGGAAAGTTAACTACGGACGAGGAGCGACCTATGTTCGAAATCAGCATTAAATCGCATTTTTCGGGAGCCCATCATCTCAAAGGGTATGCGGGCGCCTGCAGCAAGCTGCACGGCCATAACTGGGAAGTCGAAATTTTTATTCGCGGGAGCGCGACGAATGAGGTCGGCATGCTGGTGGATTTTGCCCGCGTCAAAACCGTCGCGCACGGACTCATTGAGGCCATGGATCATTGCGATCTGAACGCGTTGCCGGCATTTTCCCGGCTCAACCCGACCTCGGAACATATCGCCCGGTACTTGTTCCAGGAATTGTCCCGCCTTCTGAACACGGAAGCCTATCGAATCCATAGAATCCGGGTGAGCGAAACGCCCGGCACTTGCGCCGAGTTTTGGGAGGAATGATGGATCCCTCCAACATGTCCGTCGTCTTGTCCGGCGAAGCCTCGGCGAAGACGGAAGCCTTGGCGAAAGCGGAGGATTCCGCCGTCGCTCAAGAAGCGATGGCAGACGATACGCTGGACATCTGCGAAACGTTCGCGTCCATCCAGGGGGAGAGCACGTTTGCCGGGCTGCCGTGTTTTTTTATCCGTCTGGCCGGCTGCAATCTCCGGTGCGCCTATTGCGATACGCCCTATGCGTTCGAAGCCGGCCGCCCCATGGCGAGCGCCGAACTGGTCCGGCATGTCCGGGAGAGCGGCGTTTCCCTGGTTGAAGTGACAGGCGGCGAGCCGTTGCTCCAGGCGGGGACCGTGCCGCTGTTGCGTCAATTGCATTCCGTGGGAACGGTGCTGCTCGAAACGAATGGCACGCGCGATATTTCGGTCATCCCCGACGCTGTGGTGGCCATCATGGACATCAAGTGTCCTGGAAGCGGCATGGTCGAAGCTTTCGATGCTCGCAATATCCGCCGGCTGCGACCCCATGACGAAGTCAAATTCGTCCTCACGGACCGGGGGGATTATGAGTGGGCCAAAAACCTGCTGCTTGAGCATCGTCTGGATTCCCGCTGTCATGCCGTTCTCCTGAGTCCGGCGCCGGGCCGATTGGAGCCTGCCGCGCTGGTGGAATGGATGCTCGCCGACCGTCTTCCGGTCCGCCTCAATCTGCAACTGCACAAACTGATCTGGAACCCTTCAAGCCGCGGAGTCTGAGCCATGGCGGGCGCTGTCATTCTGTTAAGCGGGGGCCTCGATTCCACGACGCTGTTGCATGTTGCGGTGAAGCGGCTGGCGATCCGGGATATCGTGGCGTTCACCTTTCTTTACGGCCAGAAGCACAGCCGCGAGCTGGATGTCGCGGCCTGGCAGGCCGCGAACGCCGGCATTCGGGAACACCGGGTCATTGAACTGGGCTGTTTCAAGGCGCTGGCGCTCTCGGCGTCCGTGCTGATGGAGGGGACGGGAGCGGTTCCGGACTGGTCTTCGCTTGTGCCCGCTCAGGCCGATCAGCCGCCCACCTATGTCCCCAATCGCAACATGGTGCTGTTGTCGCTGGCCGCGGCCGGCGCCGAGGCCCTGGGCGCCGCCACCGTGTTGTACGGGGCGCAGAAACAGGATCGCTACGGGTATTGGGATTGCACCTCCGAATTCATCGCGCGCCTGAATGCGGTGCTCGGCCTGAACCGACGCCGGGCCGTCACGATCCAGGCCCCGTTTGTCGATCTGGGCAAAGCGGATATCATCCGTATCGGGATGGAACTCGGCGTGGATTATGCCCGGACGTGGACCTGTTACCGGGGCCAGGAGCGGTCCTGCGGGGTGTGTCCTGCCTGCGTGGATCGGCTCCAGGCCTTTCAGAAAGCCGGGGTAAAAGATCCGTTGGAGTACAGCAACTCTCCTGCTAGGGTGTCTCCATGAATGGAACCTTAATCCTCCGATCTTATTCCCTGATCCTTTGTCTGGCCCTGTCCTCCGCCATGGCGGCGGAAAGACCGACCTGCGCGGTGTTGAACTTCGACGCGAAATCGGGAATGGCCGAGGAGGACGCGGAGTTTTTATCCGAGCGCTTTGCCACCGAGTTCGGGAATCTGGGCAAGTTCCAGTTGATCAGCCGGTCGAAGATGAAGGACGTGCTGGAGCTCCAGAAGTTTGCCCGTTCCGACAATTGTTCGGCGACGGAATGCGCCATCGAGGCGGGGCGGCTGTTGAATGCGCAATGGATGGTGTATGGGTCGATCGGAAAGTTGGGGAACACCTGGTCGGTGAACGCGGCGCTGGTGAGCGTGGAAACCGGGGCGATATCCAATCAGGCGAGCGTGGACGTGAAAGGGCAGGTGGACGACTTGCTCAGTTCGGGGATGTTGAACGTGGCCAGGAAATTGGCGGGCTTGCCCGTCTTGGCGATGCCCGAAGCGAAGCCCGTCCATCCTCCTTCGACCTATTCTTCGCCGCCCCCCGTCCAAACGGCGTCGCAACCCAAACCGAAACCCGCCAGGACCAGTCCCTTGAAGAAAAAAGACATTCCTGCCGCGCTGAAAAAAGGGTTGGTGCTGTATTTCCCGTTCGATGAGGGCAAGGATGAGGTGCGGGACGCCAGCGGCAACAAGAATAACGGCAAGGTTTATGGAGCCAAGTTTGTGGAGTTGGAGGACCGCCCCAGCGTGTACGAGTTCTCGGGCGGTTCGGATCAGGGACAATCGATCACTGTTGCGCATAGCGACAGTTTGGTGTCGATGGAGAAAACGCGCCAGTTGACGTTGTCCGTCTGGATCAAACCGTGGAGTCTTCCCAGCGAATTTCCGGTCGTTCTGGGCAAGGGTGGGAACTGGCCGCCTCTCGCCTACGGCGGGTATGAATTGATTGTGAATTCCCACCTCGACAATGACTTGGTGTTTTTCAGCAACACCGGCAGCACAACAACCCGGAACGCGAGGGGGCGCTGGATTAATCGGCATCTGAACGAGTGGATTCATGTCGTGGTCGTAGTGGAGTCGCCGGTGAACGGGAGGCCGCGTTGTGTGATTTATGTCAATGGCAATCGCACCGGAGATGAAAACAGTGATGAAGGCTATATCAATGCGGTCGGCAGCGGGCCCACGATTAATTTCGGGGTCACGAATGTCCTGTATCTTGGAGCGCCAGACCCCGGACATCATCAGAACCGAGCCTGGTTCGACGGCTGGATGGACGACGTGATGATCTACAATCGGGCCTTGGACGCGGACGAGGTGAAGGCCTTGCATCAGGCCCAGAATTATCAAGAATGAACATGGGGTCGCAACAATGAATGTCATCTGCATCCTGATGGACAGTTTGAACCGGCACTTTCTGCCCACCTACGGAAACACCTGGGTTCAAGCACCCAATCTCGAACGGCTGGCCCGGCGGGCGGTGATCTTCGACCGCGCGTTCATCGGGTCCATGCCCTGCATGCCGGCCCGACGGGATCTCTGGACCGGCAACCAGGAATTCCTGTGGCGGCCATGGGGAAGCCTGGAACCCTGGGATCGCCCGTTGCCGCGCACCTTGAAGGAGGCTGGTGTGTTCACGGGGCTTGTCACCGACCACTATCACTTCTGGGAAAGCGGCGGCGAGAATTACCACACGACCTTCAACACCATCGAGTTCATTCGCGGGCACGAAAACGACCCTTGGGCGGGCGGGCCGCTGCCGCCCATGGATGCCGGCAAGGGCGTGACGCTCGCCAACTACTGGCGCAACCAGACGCGCTTCACCCGCGAGGAGGACTGGATGTCGCCCCGCACGTTCCGCGCGGCGACCGACTGGCTGGCCGATAACGCGCGCGCCCACGAACGATTTTTCCTGATGATTGACGAGTTCGATCCTCATGAGCCTTTCGACGGGCCCGAGGCGCTCTGGCGGCAGTATGACCCGGACTGGCGCGGTCCGACGCAGTTCCACTGGCCGAAATACGGCCGCAACGACTACACCGAGGCGGAAGCCCGGCATCTGCGCGCGCGTTACGCCGCGAAGGTGACCCTGGCCGACCGTTCGCTCGGGCGCCTGCTCGACCGGATGGACGCCGACAACCTATGGGAGAACACGGCTGTGATCCTCATGACGGACCACGGTCATTTTCTCGGGGACCACGGCTGGTGGGGCAAACCCGGCTGTCCCCAGTACCGTACGATCGCGAACGTGCCCCTGATGATCAGCGTGCCCGGCTGCCGGGCGACGCCGCGAACGGCCGCCCTGGCCACACATGTGGATATTCACGCCACGATCCTCGATTGCTTCGGAGTTCGCCCCGCCGATCCGATTGACGGTGTCTCGCTCCTGCCGGTCCTGAAGGGCGAGCGCGAGACCGTGCGCGCCGACGCGCTTTTCGGGTTGTGGGGGCATTGGGTGCATTGGACCGACGGCCGGCGCGTATATATGCGCGCGCCGGTCCGGCCCGACAACCAGCCGCTCTGTTTTTACACCAACCGCTGGTCCACCGCCCCCTGGTGGCGCCTGCCGCCGCCGGGCGACCGGACGACCTTCGGCCGGTTCATGCCCCGCGTGGCCATGCCGCTGTGCCGCCATCCGGTCCGGGAAGAGGAATCACAGCGCCTGGGCAACATCGTCATGGATGAAGCGCGAAAGGGCTCCCTGCTGTTCGACTGGGCGGAAGATCCGGAGGAGCAGAATAATCTGAGCGGCACTCCGCAGGAAACCGAATGCCTGGCGGCGCTCGCGCGTCTGATGGAAACGCAGACGGCGCCGCCCGAGCAGTTCGAACGTCTGGGCATCGCACGCCGGACGCCCTGATATCTGGGCGGAACGCCGGCGCGATTTTGGATTTGAGGTAGGGCGCTTTCGCCGAAAGCGCCGTCGTAGCCGGGGTGCCGTCATCGGACAATCATTCGGACCGTTCAGCGAACGGTCCCTACCTTTCTGACCGCGCATCGTTGTGCGCTAGTAACTGCTGGTAGCCCACCCGACGACGCATCATGCGCGCACAAAGTAGGTCGGGCATTCTTGCCTGACCTGAACGCGCGTGAGAGTCAGCCAGGAATGGCTGACTTACTGGGGCTACCTGAGCAGTTACGTGCGCTATTCGATATTGCCCATCACCCAGGCCAGGGTCTTTTTCAACTCGTCGTTGTTGGCGGCCAGCCGGCCGGCCAGGGTTTGCGCCAGCGCGCGGAACAACGCGACGCCCAGCAGGGGCTGAAGGCGAACGAGCCGGTCAATGCTGTCGGCCTGAATCTCCAGGAGCTCGGTTTGTTCGTGTCCTTTCGGCAACTGTGCGTGAAAGCGGTGGAGGCCGCCTGCTAGATTGATCGCCATAACAAGGAGGCGATCAATGAACAACAAAAGCGGCAATGGATTGGCAGCAGGGATGGAGGAG
>JACQHI010000307.1 GCA_016199105.1 Lentisphaerota bacterium
ACGTCCGGCCCGACCACCGAGACGATTCCAATCCGGCGCCCCGCCTTCTCGACAATGATCCAGGGTTTCGCGGGAAAAGGCTGGGTTGTTCTGGTTGGGGACGGGGCAGGCGTGTAACCGGCGGACAGCCATGGAAGGCGGGTCGAGACCGCGAGCCAGGCGTCATAACCCGCCGAGAGTTCCTGATCCCCGACGGCAACGGCATCGTAGCGCATGGCTTCGTAAATCCGCAGAACGCAGTCTTCGCGGTCGGGTTCCGGGTCCGGGGGGAACAGGTCGCCGGAGTCGAGGAGGAGCACGCGCTCGTCGCCGGCGACGGAGCGCAGGCGCTCGAGCAGCCACGCGCGTTTGGCCAGTCCGCCCCAGGGACTGTTGGGGCAGTAGCACGAGCGGAGGCTGCCGTTCGAGGAATTGGAGAAGAGGATCAGCACCGGCCCGGCGGCCCCGGCATCGGGTATCGGGGCCGAGAGCGCGGCCAGGCAGGTGAGCGTCGCAAGTAGTCGCCGTCCCGTCATGGCCACAAGGGTAATCCGCCTCATCCTTCCGAATCAAGCCGTTTGTTGGGGGAGCGGATGATTAACTACGAAAAGCGCGAAATACACGAAAAGGGGGGAATACCTCAAAACCGGCTCCGATGATTTTGTAGCTTTCGTCCTTAAACAATATCTTGGTTTCCATTTTCGCGCGTTTGATGTTGACAATCGCATGGAACAGTATGATATAAGCGTTCTAACGATTATATCAATGGGAGGTGACTGTTGAAAACGGTATCGGCCATGGATGTGCGCCGGCATTTCGGAGCTTTGCTCAACGAAGTGGGATTGAAATCGGAACGCGTGCTCATTGAGCGGGGCGGCAAGCCGGTGGCTATGCTGACTCCGCTGGATCCGCCCGCGGACCGGGCCCATGAACGAAAACGGAGGCAGAGTGCCCTCGCTCGGTTGTGCGGCATGGCGGGGATCACGTCGCGCGGGCGTAAACCGGATAAATGGCTGGCGCATGAACGCGCCGCCTGGGCGGATCGCGAGCGATGAAGGCGGTCTTTGTCGATACCGCGCCTCTGATCTATCTGATGGAAAGCGCGCGTCCGCAACGCGACGCCGTTCGCGTGCGCCTGGCGGCCTGGATCGATGCCGGAGTGCCGTTGCATAGTTCGGTCCTGACTCTGACCGAATTGCTGGTGCCGGCAAAACGGGCCGGGGATGCTTCGCTGACACACCAATACAAAAGCGCTTTGCGCGACCTGCTGAGCGGCCCTTTGCTGGTCATAGACGAATACCAGGCGGAATGGGCGGCGGAACTTCGCGCGCGTTACGCCTTTCAGACTCCGGACGCGTTGCAGCTTGTTTCCGCACTGACCATGGGCTGCGATATATTTTTCACCAATGACCGCGCATTGCAAAAATGCAGGGAATTGCAAGTTATCCTTGCGGATGAGTGAAAATATCGCCTGCAACCTGGTTTTCCTCCGGAATGCGCATGTTTCACGGGTGGTTTTGCGCCATTGAAATATGCGGGCTGATCCTTTGTCTTTCCCTCTCCTCTGCCCTGGCGGCGGAAAAGCCGACCTGCGCGGTGATGAACTTCGATGCGAAGGCGGGCATTTCGGAAGATGGAACAGCCTATCTATAGCACAGGAGGCTCCATGAAAATGCGGAACAGGATGGGATGGCTAAGAAGCGGTATTGCACAGTCGGCATGGGTTGTCATGCTCGGATTGGATATAACGCTGACGCCGGTGTCCGCCGACGAGCCCGTGTCAGCCAAGCTGGCGCCTCCGGTCACGCCTGTTGCCGCGTCGAATGGCGGGCCGGCCGATAACCAGCCTTGGGTCTCTCCTTTGACCGGGATGGAGTTTGTGTGGATATCGGCGCTGAAGATGTGGGTGGGCAAGTATGAAGTCGCCAACGGTGAGTACCGGAAATTCAAGGCGGACCACAATAGCGAGGAATTCAAAGGCCACAGCCTGCTCGGCGACCGCCAACCGGTGGTGATGGTGAACTTCGATGATGCGAAGGCGTTCGCCGACTGGCTAACAAAGCGGGAGAGACAGGCGAGGCGATTGCCGGAGGGCTATCGGTTTCGTTTGCCGTCAGAGGATGAATGGCTGACCTTTGCCCAATGCGGCGACGGGTGGGAGTATCCGTGGGGGAACACCTGGCCGCCGCCGAACGATTGGAATTACCATGGACAGGAAGGCGCAGGATATTGGAGCAAAATTGAGGGGCATAGCGATGGCTTTCCGGTCACTTGTCCTGTGGAAAAGAGTGGGAAGAACGACTGGGGGTTGTATGGGGTTGGTGGAAATGTGTGGGAGGTGGCTGCGAAAGGGAAAGACGGCGCGTCGTTTGGGGCGTGGCGCGGTGCGTCCTGGAACTACGACTATCAGCGCAATCTGCGTTGTTCCTATCGCATCGGCCACGATGAATCGAATCGGGACTACGACAGCGGGTTTCGGTTGGTGTTGTCCCCTGCGTCGCCCTGAGGGGCTGACCTGAAACAAGAGGGTCGAGCAGGCTGGTGGCCCGCGCGCTCCGCCGCGCGGGAAAGCGTGGATAATGCCCGTCCGCGGAGCGGCCGGGCCACCTTGTTTCGTGGATTGAAAAATCCGGCCGCAGACCGGTGGCCTTGCTATGGCGAGGCAAGCCGGGACGGGGCTGGTATCCGCCCCTTGGCGGAGAACGTCTCGTTCCGGCAATCGCGGTTTTTAGGAGCCGTCATGAGCTTTTCCTCAACGCGGGTGGTGACGCGCAATCTGAACTGGTTTCTGAAATCGGGCGTCATGCGGCCGGCGGACGGATTCTGGGGCGTGG
This sequence comes from Lentisphaerota bacterium, assembly GCA_016199105.1. Classification (GTDB taxonomy): domain Bacteria; phylum Verrucomicrobiota; class Kiritimatiellia; order JAAZAB01; family JAAZAB01; genus JACQHI01. The sequence continues at coordinate 2,814 of JACQHI010000307.1, forward strand.
CGGAACGCCTGCTGGTCGTGACCGGCAACGAGGCCATCGCCCGGGTGAACGAGGTCTTCACGGTGCAGACCCGGCTGGGGCCCGATTGCGTGGTGCTCGAACATCGGCGCGCGGATTGCGTCATGGAGGTGGCCTATCTTTTCGATGTCGCCGCCGAGGTGTTGGCGCGCCCCGCCCTGCGGCGCGTGGCGGACAACCTCCTGGACTACCTATTTCACCGCAGCGGGCTTCGCGTGACCGAGTCGGACTCTCCCTACCGGGACTTGTGGGGCTGGTCCAATCCCGTCCACATGCGGTGCCGGTTCTGGACGGACGACAACGCCTGGGTGGCGGCCCTGGCGCTCGCACTGGCGGAGCGCGGCCGCGAAGAGTGCCGGGAGGTCGGTATCGCCGCGGCACGCCGGATGCGCGAGCATATCGCCGCCTATTTCGAGAATCGCAGGGTCAACGGCCCGGATGCGCCGCCGCCGCCGAACGCAATGCACGGACTGCGCCTGAATCCACACTGGCTCGGGCTTATGACGCTGGCGTTCGCCTGGGCCGCGCGGGCCGACCGGGAAACGGACTATGCGTCCGTTGTGCGCGAGTACTACCGGATCGTGCTCGACGGTCCGCCCGCGTCCGACCCGAAATCCAGAGGCCGTATTTCCGGCCTGCCGTGGACCTTGTCCGAATACGCGTATCTGAGCCTGTGCGGGAGCGTGGCGGCCTCGGTATTCCGATTCGACGAAGTCTCGCGTGCCGCGCGCGCTGCGGCCGACCTGATGGTCCAACACCAGCAGAAGACCGGCCATATCCCGGCCGAACATTGCGAAGCGCCAGCGGGCGCCCACCTGGCGGACCTGATTTACACGCAGAATTGGGCCACCCTCGGCCTTTACCATGCCTGGCGGGTCTTTGGTGATGACCGTTACCGGCTGGCGCTCGACCGGTCCCTGCGCTTGCTGGCCCGCCTCCAGGACCGGAGTCCCGAGCCGGCGTTCCGGGGATGCTGGCGCGGAATGGTTGATACCCAGGCCGGGCGGTGGGGCGGGGGCGATCGTTACGAAGGCGGACAGAACAGCCTCTACACCGGCTGGACCAATGCTCCCATCGCCTGGGCTTTCCTCTTTCAGGCCGGCGGCGGCTCGTTGCTGCCGCCTACAAAACACACGAACGACACGAACAAGGATGGAAGGCTTGTAAACACAATATCCACGTAGGTCCCGACTCCGACTTGTCCCGCGCGGGGCGGGATCGGGACCGTTTCGAAAGCGGTCCCAGTTGGAACTGGGACCCACGACGACCAGCAATCATGGCGGTCGCTCGATGAAGACGCGATGTTCGTCGGCTGATGGCCGATAAGCGTCGGCCAGGGATACCCCTCGCCGTATTTTTCGAGCAGTTCCGCGGTACAGCGG
>JACQHI010000304.1 GCA_016199105.1 Lentisphaerota bacterium
CGATCGGAGTCGGGACCCACGTGGGTCCCAGTTCCCGTGAGGGACGTTGGCCCGTCCCCACGAGGGGCGTTGCCCAACGGGGCTCACGCCCAACTGGGACCTCTATGTGAACGAGCAAGCAAGTTTCATGTCGCCGGCGGCGGCGCACCGGGCGCCGGGGCGCTGAGCCGGCCATTGAGTTGAAGGAGCGAGGCGATGTCCCAGTCGCTCAGGGAGCGGCTCGAATCGGCATCCAGATGCGTCAACACCTGGCGGATCGCGGGATTCAGATTCTCGAGGCCCAGGCTCTGCGGCGACGCCCCCGCTCCGATCAGCAGGTCCAGGACGGCCTTGACCTTGATGCGCTCGGGCGCCTGGGCCAGCACGAACGAGGCGTCGCTTTCCGCCACCGGCGCCAGAAAACCGGCTTCGACCAGCTCGTCCACCACCTCGTTGATCAGGCGCACGGGGATGCCGTGCTTCCGCGCATAATCGGGGACGGCGAACGTCGGCGCCTTCGCCTCCAGCAGCGCCTGAGCCGCATGGGACAGCACCGAGAGCGCCACGATCAGGCGCGACCGGATGCTGGCGGAATGCGACCGTTGTTCCAGGCGGTAGGTGGCGACATTCTGCAATGCAAACCCGATTTCCGCCCCCAGCAAAACGATGAGCCACGACATGTAGAGCCACGCCAGAAAGATCGGCACCGACGCGAATGTGGCATAAATGGCGCCGTAGCTCGCCACGCCCACTTGCAGGGCGATATAGATGTTCTGCCAGCCGATCCACAGGCTGCCGCCGACGATCCCGCTGACCAGCGCGGGCAGGAAACGCACATGGGTGTTGGGGATGAATTTATACAAAAACATAAAGGCCACGCAGACGACCAGCGCCGGCGCGAAAGCCAGCAATTGGAGATACAAGGTGATGACGGTGCCGATGCCGTAGTGGGATTCGACGAACCGCACAAAATTCGTGCTGGTCAAGGCGGCGTTGATCGTCGTGGCGCCGATCACCAGCACCGGGACGATCACCACCACGCTCAGGTAATCGGAAAACTTGCGCAACATCCGGCGGGGCACCTTGACCCCCCAGATCGTGTTGAAAGAATCCTCCACGCTGCCCAGCATCTGCACCACCACCCACAGGAGCATGATCAGACCGATCCCGCCGATCGCGGTGAAATTCGTGTGGCCCACATACGCCAGGATCTTGTCGATGAATTCCTGAAACTGTTCCGGCATGGTGGAAACCGCGGCGCGGATCCGCTGCTCGGCGATCTCGCCCGCCCCAAAGCCGCGCAGCAGCGACAGCGCGAGCGCCAGGATGGGCACGATGGCCAGGAGGGAATTGTAGGTCAGCGCCGAGGCGTGCAGGAAACAGTTGTTTTCGCGCACGCCCCGCAGGACCAGTTGAACGATGCGGATGGCATTGATCCCGATACGGCGGGCACGGGACATCGAACTGAGCTCGACATCCCAAATCCCCTCGCCGATGAAATGCCACAGCCGCTGAAAAAGGGAACGCGGGAGTTCGTTTTCGTTATTGGCCATATTCCTTCCGCCTTTTCTCTTGGGAGGGACGCAGTCCCTGCGTCCGGCTTCTCCCGGGAGTCCGCAGTCGCCCCGCTTCGGCGGGTCAACACAGGGCTTGCTCCGCAGCACGGAGCGCGACCCTCCCACGTTCACGCGATGTCCCTGAGGCGATACGCCAGCCAGGCCGCCATCGTTTTGGCGTCCTCGATGGCGCCGCGCCGCAGAGCGGCCTCCACTTGCGCGGGGCGCAGGAACTCGACCCGCACCACCTCGTCATGATCGGGGCACGGCGCCTCGGGCCGCCCGCACAGCTCGGCAAAAAACATGAAGATGCGCTCCGTGCAGAACCCCGGGACCGTGTAGATGGCGCCAAGCGACCGCAGCCGTTTCACCCGGAAACCGGATTCCTCCCGCACTTCGCGCCGCGCGCAGGCCGCGGGTTTTTCCCCCGGCTCGAGCGTGCCGGCAATCACCTCCAGCAAGTCCCGTTCGATGGCCTTGCGGAATTGCCGCACGAACACAAAACGCCCGTCGTCCGTGCGCGCCAGCACCAGCACCGCGCCCGGATGCCGCACGATCTCACGGACGGACCGGTGGCCGGAGGCCATTTCGATGTCCTGGACCTCCACCCTGAGCAGACGTCCGGAGAAGACACGCTGCGTCCGGATCGTCTTTTCCCCGCCCACGGCGGCGACACCGGCATCCGAAATCGTTTTGCGCCCGGTTTTTCCCATGTGCGGCTCCAGACCTTGCGGCATCGTAACTGCTCAGGCTCAGGTGGTTACAGTAAGTCAGCCATTCTTGGCTGACTATTGTCGCGATGAGGGTCAGGCAGGAATGCCCGACCTACTTTTTCCGTACATATTCGTGCCTGCAAGTGACCACCTGATCCGTTAGGCGGCAGCTATCTCTGGGCGTAGAGGGTTGCGTAATATTTCTGGTATTCGCCGCTGCGGATCCGCTCCCACCAGGGGCGGTTGGCGAGATACCATTCCACCGTCGAACGCAGAGCGTCCTCGAAGACCAGCCGGGGTTTCCACCCGAGTTCCCCCTGGATTTTCGAGGTGTCGATCGCGTAGCGCCGGTCATGGCCCGGGCGGTCCTTGACGTATTGGATGAGCGATTCCGGCTTGTTCAAATACTTCAGGATCAGGCGGACCACGTCAATATTCGGCACATCGTGCAGGCCGCCCAGGTTGTAGATTTCGCCCGGCTTTCCCTTGCGAAGCACCGTGTCGATCCCCTGGCAGTGGTCGAGCACGTAAATCCAGTCGCGCACGTGCCGGCCGTCGCCATACACGGGCAGCGGCTTGTTTTCGAGGGCGTTGGCGATCATCAGGGGAATGAGTTTCTCGGGAAACTGGCGCGGCCCGAAGTTGTTCGAACACCGCGTGATGACCGTGTCGAGCCCATAGGACTTGTGCGCCGCGCGCACCATGAAATCCGCCCCCGCTTTCGTGGCCGCGTAGGGATTGTTCGGCTGGACGGGGGAGGCTTCCGTGAACTTCCCCTGCTGCCCCAGACTGCCGTAGACCTCGTCCGTGGACACTTGCAGATACCGGGGCGTCTTGTAATAGCGGGCGGCATCGAGCAGGATTTGCGTGCCGAGGATATTGGTTTCGATGAACTCGCCGGCCCCGAAATGGAGGCTCCGATCCACGTGGCTCTCCGCGGCGAAATTGACGATCGCATCGAACTTCCGCGCCTCGAACACGGTTTTGACATCGGCCAGTTGGGAAATATCCCCCTTGATGAACGTATAGCGGGGATGCTTTTCCACGGCGGCCAGATTTTCCAGGTTGCCCGCGTAGGTGAGCGCGTCGAAATTCACGATCTCCACGGCCGGATCGGCGTCGAGCATGTAATGGACGAAATTGCTCCCGATGAATCCGGCGCCGCCTGTCACAAATAACTTCATGCCGTCCACCTTTCCTGAAAGAATCTTCGCTAATCAGACCACAGGCGCGCCATCATAACGGGTGCCTCCGGGGAATGCAAAAAGGATTTTAGCCTCTTGTCAAATCCACCCGTTCTGCTATGATGGGGGCGTGAAAAACAATTATCTAAAAAAACAGCGCCTTTCGATGCCCCGCGGGAACACCGGCGGAAGCCTCCTTCTCGTCGCGATGGCCATCGGCCTTTGGGGCGCGATGACCGCCGGGGCGGTCGTGGCGACCGGACCGGAATTCGAGAAATACAAGAGTATTACGGACCGCGCTATGTTCGGCGAAGTGGCGCCGCCCGATACTCCCACGAACGCCGCGCCCGTCAACCCGAACGAAGCCGTGTCCAAGGACTTGGAAATGAAGGGCCTCATGGACGAAGACGGCAGGATCAAAGTTTGTTTCGTCAACAAGAAGAACAACACGCATCTCTATATTGGCGTGGGCGAAACCGTGGAGGGCTTTGAACTCGTATCGGCCAATTACGACAGCGAGGAATGCGTCCTCCGACGGGGCGCCGAAACCAGCGCGTTTTCGATGAAAAAAGGCGGCGACACCGCCGGCAAAACCCCTTCCGTGCCCGCTTTTCCCGGCGGCAACGCCGGCCTGACTCCACCCATGCCCATGACCGCCCCTTCTCCCATGTCCCCCTCGATGACGCCGCCGTTCCCTTTCCCAACCAATGCGCCGCGCTCCTCCTTTTCGGAAATGAGAAAGAGGGGATTCACCGCCAGCAAGGCCGGGATGAAGGCCCCGGCTTTCAAGGGCGAATCCATCGAAAAATTCCTCAAGGAACATCCGGAAGCCGCCCGCCAGTTCCCCTCGCCGATATCGCTGCAATCGCCCGATCCCAATTTCCGGTTCGACGGCAAGGGCGAAACCATCGAAAAATTCCTCAAGGAACATCCGGAAGCCACCCGCCAATTCCCGTCCCCCATTCCCCTTTCGCCGCCGGACCCCACCATGAACGCGCAAGGCAGGGGGAATACCATCGAAACTTTTATCAAGGACCAACCGACTGCCGTGCAGACGTTCCCGCTGCCGGCGCCCACGGAAACTGCGCCGGCCCCCGACGAATCCGACATTGCCAATGAGTGACCAGGGCCAGAGCGCCGCTTCCGAACCGGGGGATTCTCCTCGCGGGATTTCCGTCATTATTCCCTGCCTGAACGAGGAGGCCTCCATCGCCCAGGTCATCGAGGCGGTCCGCCGCGGCATCGAACGCCTGGGGCCCATGGACTATGAAATCATCGTGGTGGATAACGGGTCCGGCGACCGATCGGTGCCGATCGCCACCGAAAAGGGCGCCCGTGTCGTCTTCGAAAGCCACCGCGGCTATGGGGCCGCCCTCCGCAAGGGCTTCAGCAAGGCCCGATACGACATCCTGATCATGGGCGACGGCGACCTGACCTACGATTTCGAGAAAATCGACGAGTTGATCCGTCCCCTTCTTGAGGGCCGGGCCGATTTCGTCATCGGCAACCGTCTGAAGAGCATCAAACCCGGAGCCATGCCGCCCCTGCACCGCTATCTCGGCAATCCCGTGCTCACGTTCATCCTGCGGGTCATGTTCCGTTCCGGCTCCGTGCATGACGCGCATTGCGGGCTGCGGGCTCTCACCCGGGAGGCGTACCGGAAACTCCACTGTGTAACCACCGGCATGGAGTTCGCGAGCGAAATGGTCGTGCGCGCCATCCGGTGCAGGCTCCGCATCGCCGAACACGACATCACCTATCATCCCCGCCTCGGCCAATCCAAGCTCCGCTCCTTCCAGGACGGCTGGCGCCATCTGCGGTTCATGATCCTTCACAGTCCCACGATGCTCATGCTCCTGCCCGGCGCGTTTTTCTGGCTCCTCGGCCTGGCCATCACCCTGCCGTTGGCGTTCGGCCCCATTTCCATCGGCGGCCGCAGCATCGACATCCATTGCATGATCGTCGGCGGACTCCTCAACATTGCCAGCCTCCAGATCATCACCATCGGCCTGCTGGCCAAGGCCTACGGCCATCTCTCCGGCCTGCACGAGGATGTCATCATCGCCTGGTTCTACCGTTGGTTCACCTTCGAAAAAGCCATGGCGCTGTCCCTGCTCCTGATGGGCGCGGGTCTGATCTTTACGCTCAAGGTGATGATCCAGTGGATCGTCAGCGGATTCGGGCCGCTCGACGAACAGCGTTTCCTGTTCTTCGCCCTGCTTTGCCTGGTGAACGGCGTCCAGATCGGCGCGGCCTCGTTTCTCTTCAGCATCATGGCGCTGCCCCGCCATATCGACCGGCTCCCGCCGCAGGTGGAGGACACGGGCATCCTCGACACATGAACCCCGGTCCCGCTCCAGCGTCCGGACCCGCCGTCTCCGTGGTCATCCCCGTTTTGAACGCGGCGCCGTTCCTCCCGGCCCTTCTGGCGGCGCTTGCCCGACAGGCGCCCGCGGCGCCGGACGAAATCATCCTGGTGGACTCCATGTCCACCGACGACACCCGCGGCATCGCCGCCGCGCATGCCCGCGTTCGCGTCGTTCCCATCGCCGATTTCTCCCACGGCCGGGCGCGCAATCTCGGCGCCCGTGAAGCGCGCGGCGACATCGTCGTGCTGATGACCCAGGATGCCCTGCCGCGGGACGAGCGCTGGCTGGCCCGCCTGCTCGAACCGTTCTCCGATCCCCGCGTCGCCGCCGCCTATTCCCGGCAGATACCCCGCGACGACGCCCCGCCGACGGAGCGGTTTTTCCTGGCCACGCATTTCCCCGACGGCCCGCCGGTCCGGCGCGAAAAAAAAGGCGACGCGCCGTTGACGCTCGCAACGGTCTTTTTCTCCAACGTCAGCGCCGCCATCCGGCGGCCGCTTCTGCTCCGGACTCCGTTCGACGAAACCCTCATCATGAGCGAAGACCAGCAATTTGCCCGCGACAGCCTGAACGCCGGCCATGTCGTGGTGTACCAGCCCGAATCCGTGGTCATCCATTCGCATCGCTATTCGCTGGCCACGGCCTTCCGCCGGTATTTCGACAGCGTCTATTCCCTCACGCTCATCTTTCCCCGGCACGATCTGGGCGCCAGTGCCTCCATGGGGTTCCGGTATCTCTTGAAGGAACTGGCCTTCATGGTCCGGCGCCACCCGTGGACCCTGCCCTACTATGCCTGCTATACGCTGGCCAAGATCGGCGGCACCCTGGCCGGCCATTTCGCCAATCGCCTGCCCACCCCGCTTGTCCGCCGGCTCAGCCTGCACCGGTATCATTGGGAATGATTTTCCGGGCTTGTTTTTCCGAGCCTGTCGTGCTAGCGTACGGGTTTGCCATATCGGAGAAGACTGTGACCAACAGAAGAAAGGAACCGACGCCATGAAACGAACCGCTCTGATGGAACTGACAGGCATGACCGTGGGGGTGTTGTTGTTTTCGACATTGACCCTTGCCGCCGCGGAAAACACGGCGGATTCGGCCGCCCCTGCGAAGAGCCAGACGGCGACCAATCCCCCTGCGCAGACGCCGAGAGGCGTCCCCGCCCTGCCTCCCAAAACGATGGGCGAGAGAAAAATCGCCGTGCCCGCCGGCGGCACCAATGCGATGCCCCATGGCGCGATCCCCCCGGATGAGTATGCCGAGTTTTACCGTAAAGCGCAGGAAAACAGCATCAAAACCATGGAGCTGAAGAAAAAAATATCCGAACGGCGCGCCGCGATCATGGAGACGAATCCCACGATCAAAGAGCTGCTCGTCCGCCTGCAGGACATGCAGAAACAGATCAACGCCATTGTCGATGCCGACCCCGAACTGGCGAAGCTCAAGACGCGGTATGAAATTTTATGGACGGTCCAGCCGGATATGCCGAAAGGCGCCGGCCTTCCGTTCAATCCGAATATGATGCCCCGTCAGGGCCCCGGCGCTGCTTTCAATCCCAAGCCGGGCTTTGGAACGAACGCCCCGATGCTCATGCCGTTCGGACCGGCCAAAGCCCCGGCAGACAAATAAGATCATGCCCCAGACACCCGAAGAAAAATCGGACCCGCCGGCCTCTCCCAGCGTCATCCCGCCCATCAAGGAGCTGGTGCTGGCCCGGGATATTCTTCCGGAACGTCTGCCCTTGCTCCCGATTCGACATCGCCCGCTGTTTCCGCGGATGATCGTCCCCATGAGCATCGAGGATGAACCGCTGAAACACATGATCGTCGAGCTCGTCAAGTCGCAGGCCCGGTATCTGGGCGTCGTGCTCGTCCGACCCCAGACCCGCGAGGACATGACGTCGGTTCGGGCGGCGGATGTCTATACCGTCGGCGTGGCCGCGGAAATTCTGCGCACCTCCCAACTCGCTCCGGATGCCCCGATCCAGATGATGATCGGCATGCTGGAACGGTTCAAGATCGAACGCTTCCTAAGGGAGACGCCCACCCTTCTGGCCGAAGTGCGATACCTCGCCGAAACCGATATGACGGCGAACGACGAGCTTCGCGCTTATTCCGTGGCCATCATCAACAGCATCAAGGAACTGATCCAGCTCAACCCCCTCTTCAAGGAGGAACTGAACCTGCTGTTGACCAAGGTGAATTTGAACGAACCCGGCCGGCTGGCGGATTTTGCCGCCGCCATGACCACCGCCGGCTCCGAGGAACTGCAGGCCGTCCTGGAAACGGTCAGCATCCGGTCCCGCCTGGAAAAGGCGCTCGCCCTGCTCAAAAAGGAGCTGGATGTCTCCCGGATCCAGATCAAAATCAACCAGAACATCGAGGAGAAACTCTCCAAGCAACAGCGGGAATTTTTCCTCCGCGAACAGCTCAAGGCCATCAAAAAAGAGCTGGGCATCGCCAAGGAGGGGAAGGAGGCGGAACTGGAGCGTTTCCAGGAGCGCTTGAAAACCCTGACCCTCCCGCCCGAGGCCGCCGAACGCGTCCGCGAGGAAATGGACAAGCTCGGCCTGCTGGATCCCATTTCCCCGGAATTCAACGTGACCCGCAATTACCTTGAGTGGCTCACCGCCCTGCCCTGGGGCGTCGTCACGCCCGATAGCTTCGATCTCGACAAGGCCGCGCGCCGCCTGAATCACGATCACTACGGGCTGGAGGATGTCAAGGACCGGATCCTCGAATTCCTGTCAGTCGGCATCCTGAAAGGCAACGTCTCCGGCTCCATCATTTGTTTCGTCGGCCCGCCGGGCGTGGGCAAGACGTCCATCGGCCAATCCATCGCCGCCAGCATCGGCCGGAAGTTCTACCGGTTTTCGCTGGGCGGCATGCGGGACGAGGCCGAGATCAAGGGGCATCGCCGCACCTACATCGGCGCCCTGCCGGGCAAATTCATCCAGGCCATGAAAATCTGCAAGAGCGCCAATCCCCTCATCATGCTGGACGAAGTGGACAAGATCGGCGCCAGCTTCCAGGGCGACCCCGCGTCCGCCCTCCTGGAAGTGCTCGATCCGGAACAGAACCGCGACTTCCTCGACCATTATCTCGATGTCCGCTTCGATCTCTCCCGCGTCCTGTTCGTCTGCACCGCGAACGTGCTCGACACGATTCCCCGCGCCCTGCTGGACCGCATGGAAACGATCAAGCTGTCGGGCTACATCCTCGAGGAAAAGCTCCAGATTGCCCGGAAATACCTGATCCCCAAGCAACTCAAGGCCGGCGGCCTGGACAAGAGCCGGATCGTCATCACGAATCCGGCGCTCCGGGAAATCATCGACGGATATGCGCGCGAGCCCGGCGTGCGCGGCGTGGAAAATCACATCAAAAAGATCGTCCGGAAGGCCGCCAAACGGATCGTGAAACGCCGGTCAACCGTCGTCACGGTGGATGCCGACAACGTGGAGAAGTTCCTCGGCAAGCGCATGTTCTCCGACGAGGATCCTTTCCAGAAACCCCGGCCCGGCGTGGTCATGGGGCTGGCCTGGACCAGTCTGGGCGGCGACACGCTTTACGTGGAAGCCACGCGCGTGGAGGCCGAAAAGCCGGGCTTCAAACAGACCGGCCAGCTCGGCAACGTCATGATCGAATCGGCCGAAATCGCCTACACCTTCATCCGCGCCTTCCTCAGCCGGCGGAAGGAGATCCGCACCTTCTTCGAAAAACATTTCATCCATCTCCACGTGCCGGCCGGAGCGACCCCCAAGGACGGCCCCTCGGCCGGCGTCACCATGGCCTCCGCCCTGTATTCGCTGGCCACGCACCGGTGCGTCGAGCCGCATCTCGCCATGACCGGCGAACTCACCCTGACGGGGCTGGTGATGCCCATCGGCGGCGTCAAAGAGAAAACCATCGCCGCGAAACGGGCCGGCGTCACGCACATCGTGTTCCCCTCTCAGAACCGGCCGGATTTCGAGGAACTGCCGGCCCACATCCGCAAGGGACTCAAGCCGCACTACGCCCAGACCTTCCAGGATATCGTCAAGGTCGCCTTCCCGCCCGGCCAATCGTGACAACGCCCCGGCGCTGGTAATTGTAATTATGGCCCGGCGGCTGCCGGGCTAGGATAGTCAACGCCCAACAGCCAACGCCCAACGGAAAGAGGGAAACAGGTGAAAGAAAAGCGGTATGATCTGGATGTCAGACACGGCCATAGTCACAGATCCCTCTTTCTTGGTTGTTGGACGTTGGGCGTTGGCTGTTGGGCGTTGGGTCGATTTTCTTGATTGGACGTTGGGCGTTGAAAGCATGTGGCCCGTACTCCTCCTCGTTCTCGCCCTCGATCAAAACGGAACAGGACGCGATTACGACGAGGAGGACGACGACGATTCACCCCCAACGCCCTTACCGCCCACGCCCCTTACTTATCCGCCACCCCCACCTTGAACTCGTCGGAGTTGGCTTGGAGTTCCGGCGCGTACATGGCGGAAGCATGCGCGGGCAGCGCGCTGAATTTTCCGGGGATTTCCGCCCGAAGGCGGTACGCCATGCTGTGCATGCCCCGAACCAGCGTGCGCACGAAGAAGGCCACCCGCTCGTCGCGAAATTCCACATAGGCGCCCATGTCGTTACCGTTGTAGCCGCTGCGGATGTCCACGGGCTCGAAGCCCGCGGCCTTACGATCTTCGATGACGATATACTCGTAGTCGTTCTTACTCTCGATCGCCAATTCGACTTCCACCAGGTCGCCGCTCTTCACCACGTCCAGCGACGGAATCGCCTGACGCGTATATTTCTCGGCCTTCACGTCCACCGCCTGGCCGCGCGAACCTTCGGCCTTCTCCTTCTTGTCCGTCTCGATCAGCCGGTAAAACTTCCGGTTCACCTTGATCTCCAGTCCGGCGGCCGTAATGAAATCCTCCAGCGTGAAGTTCGTGAGATAGGCATTGACGTACAGCGGGCCGCGCCCCTTCTTGCGGAACTCGATCCGGTGTTTACCCTCCTGCACCCCAACGCCCGTCAGCACGATCTGGTTGTCGAAGGTGAACAGGTTCTCCGCGTTGATGACGACCTCCTTGAGCTTTTGGCCGTCGAGGAGAATCTCCACGGTCATGTCGGGCTGGTCCTCGCCGCTCGCCCGCAGATAATCGGCCATGGCTTCCAGGCAAAACGCCGTGTCGCGCGTGGATTTCCAGTAGGTCCCGTGCTTGCGGTTGTTCAAGACATACTTTGCCAGGCGCGACGTTTTCTCGCTTTTCGGCTCGGTCTTCGCCAGCAGGCGGAGATAGCCGGCCTGCGTTTCGATGTCGTCGCCGTACCAGAACCACCAGCGGCCGCTGGCGGGCAGCTTCAGCCAGGCGCTCTGGTTCTCGTCGTCCAGCACCAGGTACTGCTCGATATTCTTCATCACCACCGCGAGCCGCTCACCGTCCTCCGGCGCGCGAAGGAGCGTTAGGCCCAGCAGGACCTTGCCATAGACGGAAAGGTCGTTCTTGTCCCGGAAGAGGAATTCGCTCATGGCAGCGTTCTTCTCGCCCGCCTCGCTCATGACATTGCGGACGAAAGCATCCAGATCGTTGGCCTTCCCCCGGTACGGATATAGCTTCTCTGGCGCGTTTCGGATCTCGTCGACCTGCCTTGCTTCGTAAGCCTTCAGCCATCGGATACCGTCCTCCATCATTTGCGGCGGCACCGCCTGCGGTGAGTTCGTCGAAACCGCCACGCCATTGGTCTGGGCCGTCAACAGGCCGTGCACCACGCAGGCCGTAATGTGAGGGTCCGACCGCTCGCCCCAGCCCGAGAACCAGCCCCACCCACCGTCGGTCATCTGCATGGCCGCCAGCCGCCGGATCCCTTCCCGCACCATGTCGTTCAACAGCGCCTCGTCGAAGACCGGATTACGCTCCAGCCGCTTCCAGCCTTTCGTGCGTTCCGGGTCGTCCCCGATCTCCTGGGCGTTCAGGTTCGTGATCTTCTTCCGAATATCCTCGAGGTCGAGCCCTAGATCCTTCAACACCTTCCGGGTCAGGACGGCCGGCACGAACCGGTTCAGCGTCTGCTCCGTGCAACCGTAGGGATAATCCGCGAGATACGAGGCATCCACCATCGCAAGCGCCAGTGTAGGCGAATACCGGATCTCCAGACGCGATTGCTCCGGCTTGCGTTCCTTCGGCACCGTGATCTCGATTACCGTTGAATCGCCTTCCGGCCGGATGGCGCGGCTGTAGGATTCCGTCTTGAGTACGCCATGCACATAGGACGGGAACTTCATCTCCATCGCGTCGGATTCCTCGTCCGTCAGCGCCTTCATCCGGACCGTCGCCTCGCCGGCCTTCACGACCTTCACGCGCCAGTCCACCCGCTGTTCGCCGCCGGCCGGGAGGCTGAGCTTCTGCGCGGCCGCCTGCATCGGTTCCAAGGCGCCGCCTTCCAATTCAAGCCGGGCCTCCACGGCTTTTTCGGACTTCAAATAATTATGGATGTTCGCAGAGAGCACCACCTCGTCCTTCTCGATGAAAAACCGCGGCGCTTGCAGGCGCAACAGCAGGTTTTTCGACGTCACGATCTGCGCCGTGCCCTGTCCGACCTTCGTACCGTGCCCCATCGCCCAGGTCATGATCTTCCAGCCCGTGAGGTTGTCCGGCGTCGTGAATTCCACTTCCGCTTCGCCGTTGGCGTCGGTGGTCAACGTCGGCGCCCAGAAGGCGGTGTCCGCGAAGGCCGACCGGATCAACGGCGCGGCCTGCGCGGCGGAAGGCTCTCGACCTTCGTCCCAATCCCGCTCTTTCATCATCCTGGTCGTAGTGCCACCCATTCCCCTTCTCTCTTCGCTCTCTCCAGACAGCGCATCATAACACAGATATCCACTCTCTATTCCGTCCCAGCCTTCACTTCTGTCCCAGCTTTCAGCGTAGCCGGAGTAGACGGAACCGCTAAAACCGAGGCTGCGCATCTCGGGTATGTCGCGCGGCACGACGCTTTCGAACCAGCGCTTCAGGCTGTTTTCATCATGGAGGTTATGGGTTCGCCACCTCTTCCAAAAGAATTCCCGGATTTCCGGCACGTTGGATCCGCCGGAAATGTATTCCAGCGCCTTGTCATAGACCGTCATCGCCACCGAGCCCACGAACGGCTTGCCGGCCAGGTCCGTCAGACGGACGCGCACCTTCGCCTTTTCCCTCGGCTTGAAGGACTCGGACGAGGGCTTCACCTTCACGTTCAGCACGCGCTTCTCCGGCGGCACCACGATCTCCCGCATGTCGGAAAACACCTTGCCGTCGCCGATCGTAAACGCCTCCACAAAGAAGTTGGGCATGTCCTTCTTCGTGACATCCACATCCACTACCGTGCTCTTGCCGGTCAGCCTCAGGATTTGCGGTTTCGTATAAAAGCGTTCCACGGGCCGGAGGAACAACACCACGGTGCTGTTGGAGCGCGCGGTGTTGATCATGAGGCGGACTGTCTCGCCCGGCGCATATTCGCCCTTGTCGGTCACCAGCTCGATGTCGTTGAAGCGGAAGTTCGCCGCGTCGGTCCCCTGGCCCATCACGCAGAACACATAGCCGCCTTCGATCGTGTGCTTCTGCGCATCGGTGACCTTGTAGGAGAGCCGGTACTGTCCCGGCTCGGACGCCTTGATCTGGACGGCGGCCGGCCCGTTTTCGGCGGCATCCAGAGGCCAGGTTTGCACCGCCTTTTCCGATGGTTTGTTGTCCTTGTCGTAGGCGATCTTGAAGAGCGTCAGTTCGCCCTTGCCGGTCACCGGCTTGCCGTCGAGCCGCCGGGCGGAACCTTCGACGCGGACCGTGTCGCCCACGCGGTAGTGCCCGCGGTCCACCCACACGTAAACCTGGAATGGCTTTCGGGCCATGAGCACGCGACCAGTGCTGAAGACGGCGCGGCGGGACTCGTCGGTAATCTCGGCCGCGATTTTGTATTCATGATCCCTGTCGCCGAACAGCTCCTTCGCCGGCGCCGTAGCGATCTCCACCTTCAAAATGCCGTCGGGCGGAAGCTCTGTGTCCCCTTCGGCCACGATTTCCGGCGGCGGCCCGGAGTCTGTCCACCAGTCGGAGCGTGGGCGGAGGCGGGGACAGCCCCATGACGTCCAGCCCGGGTACCAACGATAATTGTAGGCATACCACCCGTAGCCGTTTCCGTAGAGCCAGTCCCACGCGCCCACAGGGTGCCAATTGGCGCCGACCTCCGTCCGGGTGACCTTGTATTTCACGCGGCCTTTCGCCACCGGCGCTCCGAAATAATAGGCCGCCGAGAGGGTTGCAGTGATTTTCTCGCCGAGCATGACGGGTTCCGTCGGCGCCTCGATTTTCACTTCGAATTCCGGTTTCTTGTATTCCTCCACGCGAAATTTTCCCGCGTCGGACCACCAGTATTCCGGATTCACCAGGGAATACTGACCGAGTGCGGCGTCCTTCGGGAGGACGAATTCGCCCGACAACCCGCCATAAGCGTCGGCCTTGAACTGGCCCTCGAAAATCGTTTCGTCCTTGGGATTGTGGATTTCCACCGGGAGCACCCGCCCGGCGAACTCGGAATTGTCCCGCATGTCGTATTCTGCCCGGCGCAGCCAGCACTTGAACTTCACCGTCTGGCCCGGCCGATAGACCGGCCGGTCCGTGAGGGTCAGAAAGAATTCGGAGGGGGGATCGCCGTATTGCTTCGGAAGCCAGGCTTCGGAAAAGCCGATGTAGGCCATACGACCTTCATCCGTGGTGGCGATGGCCAGCCAATTATAGTTAGTGGACAGCTCTTTCGCTTTCAGAACGACCAATCCGTTTTTGTCGGTCTTGTGTTGGAGATTCTTCGTCCGGACTTCCATCCCTTCTTGGTGATATCCGAAGAACGCCACATCGGCGCCCGCGACCGGCCGACCGGTCACGGCGTCCGCCACGAAGTAGAGACACCCCTTTGCCATCGGTTTCCGGACGATGGCGGTGTCGTTCAGCCAGAGAACGATCTGATTATTATTCCCGTTCTCCATTTTCGCCGTCAGCAAATAGGCGCCCGCTTTTTTCAGGGGGGCTTTGACCGTGATACGCTTGTCGAAATGGTTGGGGCGCGGTTCGAGATCCATCGCCCACGAGGCGGCCTTGCCGTCGATATATTTGGACTCCCCATTCACCACCAGCCGGTAGCCGATATCGGCGATGTTGATCCTGTCATCACCGTATCCATTCGGTGTCAACTTGTATTGGGCCATCACGTCGTCCAGAAGATCTTTCACCTTGATTGCGTGGGCTTCGAACGAAACCTTCTTCCCGTTGCGAAAGCGGAACTCGACCGTCGGTTCCTTGCCGGCCGGCTGACTCATGACCGGCTCGAATCGGCCCCAATTGCCGACGATCTGATCGAGACGCGCCTTCGCCCCTTCTTTGAAATAGTCCCTTTTTCCGTTGTCGGGATACTCGTTGATGA
>JACQHI010000305.1 GCA_016199105.1 Lentisphaerota bacterium
CCGCTGGCGCCGGCCTTCGCCGTGATGCTGGGAGCGGCAGCGGCCCGGTTGGCGGAGCGATGGCCGTTGAAGCTGGGTTATCTCCCCCTGGTGTTCCTGATTCTCTGTCAGGGTCCCGCCCTTCGTGACAATATCGAGACACGCCGGCAGGCGATCGTTCACCATACCCATGCGCACAAGCTTGCGGAGTATCTGCGGGCGCACAAGCTCAAGACGGTGATCGCCGCGTATCGTCATGATTGGATGAATTTCGCGTTGGGCGAGGAGTTCGTCTTCTGCCCGTTGCGGAACGCCCGCTACCAGCCCAATATTCAACAGGCGGAATTGGCGGAGGATGTTGGCGTTCTGGATAATCACGGGGGATTTGTCGAGTTTTTGGCGGTGTCCGGCGGCTCCATGCAAACGGGCAAGGTGGCGCATGGGTTCGTCCCGCCGCGGGGGGGGTGGCGGGAGATCCCGCTGGGCCTTGTCCGCCATAGCTCGGAGAGCGACGGCGGAGGCGATGTCGTGGTTCGGGACGGTCACGGCGGCCGGGTTGAGGCGCTGACGGACCGGGATATGGATACCGGTTGGAACAGTCAGGCGGCCGGGAAGGTTGAGGAAACGTTGACGATCGCTTTTCCGTCTCCAATCGAATTGTCGGGGATGCGGCTGGTCAATGCCGACTTGGCCTATCCCCCGGTCATCCGGCTGGAAGGCCGACAGGACACCGGCTCGCCCTGGCAGATTCTTTCCACTCTGGATCCGGTTCCGGGCTTGTTCTGGTCGGGGCCGCGTCCCTTCTGGTACGGCCGGTTCCATCGGGCGGAGTGCCGGTTTACCCCGCGTCAGGTGTCGGTCGTGCGGGTTGTCGTTCCGCCGTTCAAGCGCGCGATGCAATGGGATCTGAAGGAGATTCAACTTTTTGCCCCCGCTCCCGCGTCTGCCCTTTGGACTCCGGCTGGCCCAGGTGGGCCGGGGGCATCGGCAGGGGGGTATCGGACAGCCTTGCCGGACCTTCTGCGCCTGCTTCAGGAACGCGATATCCGGCATCTCTATAGCGATCGGTGGTTGGCGAACGTGGTGTATTCGGAAACCGGCGGGCGCGTGGCGACGGAACGCGAACCCGGCATATTTCCGGAGGCCGGCCTTTCTTCGTCCAATATCGTGCGCTGGTCTCCCGATATGGCGCTTGTGTGCCTGGAGTCGGACGCGCCCTGCACGCGGGAAGTGTTGGAAAGCCGCGACATCCACATGCGGGAAACAGCGGTGGGGCACTGGGTTCTCTTCGACTTCGAGCCCGCCCTGAAGCCGGGATCGGCGGCGGAATCCAATCGCACTTCAGAATCCGCCCAGTGGCGGGAGGAATACCGTGGTAATCCGGGCGTGTATTGGGCGGGCTTCGGTTGCTTCCAGGCACAGGACAAGCGCTGGGCTGTCAAGCTGATGAGGGACGCGGAAATCCGACGGATCGATGTTGGCGTAAACGAGGAGGTACTGCGGCTGCTGGACATGGCCGCACGGGCGTATCCGGATAGCCCGCAGATCCGGCAACGTCTAGCCGGCTACCTGCGGCAAGCCGGACGGGACGAGGAGGCTCGCGCCATCGAGCGGGCATCCGATGTGCGATGGAAACCGGATATCCCTGCGCTCGCGGATTTCGAGCGCGGTATCCGGTTGTTGGGCATTTCCATGGAACCGCGGCGGGTGAAAGCCGGCGAACAAGTCCGGATTCGGTACTACTGGCAATGTCCGCTGGGTTGGAATGACAGACCCACGGCCGTGTTTGTGCATTTTATGGACGCTTCCGTCCGGTTTCAGGATGACCACCCTCTCTTGGAGGGTGTGAATACGGACGAGCAGCCGTTGCCGGAAACGTTCGTGGAGGAGCGCCGGCTGGAGGTTTCGCGGTCCGCGGCGCCGGGCGCCACTCAAATCCGACTCGGTCTGTATCGTCCCCAGAAGGGCGGACGCCGTCATGCCGTTCGCACGGCATTGCCGGTGGAGCGGCGGGCCGTCCTGATGCCCGTGAGCCTGGACATCGGCCCCGCCGGCCCTCTGCCCGTGCCGTCTCGCGTTGAGCGGTGAAGCGTTATCATTCCGATGGGCGAATCGGCAATCGGCTCAGACTCCATTTCAACGCCGGCGGGGTCACCATCGTCGTCACGATGACCATGACGACGACCGCGGAGAACGTCGCCTCGCTGATGATGCGCTGGCCGCCGACCGTCAGCGCGAGCCCAATGTTGGCGAAGATAAGCCCCACCTCGCCACGGGGTATCATGCCAATGCCGACACTGAGCCGATCAATCCCCTTGCCCAGGACACCGAAAGCGCAGGCCTGTTTGCCGACGATAGCCGCCACAGTGAGCGCGGCGGCCAAGCCGAGCACCCCCGGCTGGAGGAAGGACGAGAGGTCTGTCCGCATGCCCATCACGACGAAAAAGATCGGGACCAGAAAAGATGAAATGGGGTGTATCAGATCCTCAAGCCCGCGTTCACCCCTGTCAACGAAGTTGCGGTAGTGGACGTCTTCCAGAATGAGGCCGGCCGCGAACGCGCCGACAATGGGGGCCAGCCCGATGGCGCCGGCAATCCAAGACAATAGGAAACATAACGCGAGCCCTGTGGCGAGGAGCACGCCGCGCGCGCGCAGTTTCGACGCCAAGCTGAACAACCGTTTCGACAGCAGCACGCCCAAGAGGAGGGAGCCGACCATAAAGCCCACCGCCTTTACCAAGGTGAGACCTACGTCGCCTGCGGCCAGCGATCCGCCTCGATCCGCCGCCGCAATGACACCCGTGCACACGGCGAGGATCACGAGGCCGATCACGTCGTCAATCACCGCTGCGCCGAGTATCACGCGGGCTTCGCCGCTCCGGGAGCGGTCCAGATCTTTGAGAACCCTGGCCGTAATGCCGACGCTCGTCGCGGTCAATGTGGCGCCGAGGAACGCATGAACATAGGGACCCTGTTCCGGCAGAAGCCAGGCGCCCACCCCCCACCCGAGCGCGAACGGCACAGCCACTCCGAGGGTCGCCACGAAGAGGGACGACAGGCCCACTTTCAGCATCTGCCCGACGGTTGACTCGAGGCCGACCTCGAACAGCAAAATGAGCACGCCAATCCTGGACAGCATATCGACGGACAAATCGGTTTTGAACGACTCGAAGCCCGAGAATCCCAAGAGCGTGAGATTCCCAATGAAGACTCCGCCGATGAGCTCGCCCAGCACCGCCGGCTGTCCGAGTCGCACGGCGAGTTCGCCGCCAAACTTGGCTACGACAAGAATGACCACCAGGGCGAACGCCACCTGGCCAACAGGATCGACATGCCCCCCGGCTTCTCCCGCGAAGGCAACCCCCGGCCACACCAACAGTGCGCCAAACAGAATCATTGATGGCAGAATCATTTCGATCGGCTTTCGAGCCTCTTGCAAAACTCCAGGCGGCTCGCCGGAGTCTCGCCCTCCATGTTGCCAAATACGTGGTTTTCCAGGCGTTTGGACGTGAGTCCCCGATCCGGATCGGGGCCAACGCTTGTCCCGCCAACGGCGGTATCCCTCATGGGAGGGCGAGCAGCTTGCCCTCCGTAGCTCGGAGCGAAGGATGGGTCCACGCGAGCCGTAACCGCAGGGGGTTTTGCAAGCACCTCTTTCGCCTCTCCATTGTTCATGATTTTGCTGTAAATGATTTTGTCATTCTTGAGCTGCTGCATTTTGGCATGTTCTATTTCATGTGTTTCCCTGGTCGACGCTCGGGCAGGCGTGTGTTTCGTGGTTGATCATGAAGGCACTAATTCGGGCCATCGTATATCCTGATTCCGGGTTTCGCAAGCATTTACACCCTTTTTTCGTCGGATACCGAGAACAACGCGATGTCGGCGGCGTCATGGAAATCCGCCTTCGCCTGGGCTTGCGTTCCACATCCTCGTTTCTCCTCGCAATCTCGCGCCGCATGGACTTCATTCTTTACAGGTAACTGTTTAGCGGGTAGTGTTCAGTGTTCGGTGTTCAATATGAATGCGCTGAGGAGTGGATTGCCAATTTCCGATTTTCCGCCAATCTAAAATCCAAAATTCCTATAGAGTCCCGTGAGCGAAAAAATCCTCAAACAGATTCATCAGGGCGGCAAAGGGGTCTTGGCCAAGTATCGCGAACTGCACGTGGGCCGGGAGGGTTTCTGGTTTTTCCTCAAGTACGAGCTCTGCATGCTGTTGTTCCGGAATGTGTCCGGCCTGTTGGGCCTGGCGCTCCGGGGTTTTTTCTACCGCGGCCTGTTCAAGACGATGGGAAAGAGCGTTGCCATCGGAACGGGAGTCATGCTGCGCAATCCGCGCCGCATCGAAGTGGGCAGCCGGGTGGTGCTGGATGACGGGTGCGTGCTGGATGCCAAAGGGGCGGAGTCGCAGGGCATCCGCGTGGGGGACAATGTGTTCGTCTCCAAGAATGCCGTGCTCTCCTGCAAGGATGGCGGCATCGTCATCGGGAATGACGTGTCCATCGGGCCGAACAGCCTCATGCATTCCACGGAGCGGGGGGTCATCCGGATCGGAAATCATGTGTTGATCGCCGCGAACTGTTATCTCGTTGGGGCCGGCAACTATCGGTATGCGCGAACGGATATTCCCATGGCGGAGCAGGGCTTTGAACCGAGCCAAGGCGTTGTGATCGAGGATGATGTCTGGCTCGGCGCCGGCGCGATGGTGTTCGACGGGTCCGCGGTCCGCAAGGGCTGCATCATCGGGGCCATGTCCATGGTGCGCGGCGAAGTGCCTCCCTATGCCGTCGCGTACGGGATTCCCGCCCAGGTCAAGTCCTTCCGGGGGAAGGAAAGAACTTCAACGCCCAATCCCGCAGGATGCGGGACAAACGCATAATCCCGCAGGATGCGGGACAAGCACTCAGCACCCAGGTGTAATTACTCCCGTAAAACCACCTCTGGCGGCCGGATGTCGAACATCGAACATCGAACGTCGAACGCACAACGTCGAAGTGCAGCTCCGATCCGGACTTCGATGTTCGATGTTGGATGTTCAGCGTTCGAAGTTCAAAAACATTTCGCTGGCTCGTGGGCTGACCTCCTTCCTCCTGTTGGTTTGGCTGTGTCATCCCCGCCACATTATGTCCACGCCCGCCGCCGCGTTTCTTCAAAATACCTCTTGTCATTAACCGCCGTGGTCATGCATAATGCCCTCGAGGTTGTGGAATATGCGCTTGGGGCACATACCGTGGGTCTGTCTGCTGATGCTGCTGACGTTTGTCGCCAGCTCCCGTGCGGTCACCCGCTATTGGGCGACAACCACGGGCACATGGCACACGGCCGGCAATTGGAATCCGGCCCAGATTCCGCTGGCCGGCGACGATATCGTCGCCACCAACGGCGGCATCAGCATTGTCCTGACCAATTTCACCGCCAATCTGAACTCCCTGACTCTGGGCGGCGCCACCACGAATTTCAGCCGCCTGACGTGCACGAATTGGACCTCGTATATCCAGGCCACGACCGTGTCGGTTTTTTCCAACGGCATCCTGTCCTGCGCCGGCCCCTTCACGAATCTGCCGCCCACCTATACGAACGCCGCGTATTATTCCAACCGGGTCTATGTGATCTGCCAGGATTTCTTTTTGGACACCGGCGGCAGTATAAATGTGGATGCGAAAGGTTATGCGGGGGGTGTCGCGGCCAATATGAGTGGAAATGGTCCCGGGTACGGCGCAGCCGGCTCTCATTCGCCTGGGGCGGGTCATGGGGGACGGGGGGGAGATGCCGGGAATGGAGGCTCGGTCGCTGGAGGCATCGCGTATGACTCGACCACTGCGCCGGTGTTGCCCGGCAGCGGGGGCGGAGGAGGCGCGGCCGGTGTTGGGGGAAACGGCGGCGGAGCCGTCCGTATCGAGGCCACAGGCATAGTGACGATTAATGGCGTGATCACGGCGAATGGCACACTGGCCGGTTCGTATGGCGGCGGAGGCTCGGGCGGATCCATTTATATCACCTGCACGGCGTTGACCGGAACGAATGGAGTGATGACCGTCAATGGCGGGAACATGCCGGATTATGGAGCGTCGGGTGGCGGCGGCCGGATTGCCGTCGTTTACGATGCGCCGTCTCAGGCGGCCATGCCGGTTCCATCCATCCGCTTTTCGGCCAATCGCGGGTTGGGCGGTGTGGCGGGTTATCCGGCTTATGTGAGTCAATGGGATCCGCATGTGAATATGTGGAGCAAATTCGGGGATTTGGGAACTCTGTTTTTTATCGACAATCGGTTTCTCGCGGAGACGATTGACGATAGCGGTGTCTGGTCGGCGCCCGGTTTTTCCAGTTGGGCGGTGGGGAACCTGACGCTGAGCAACGCCTATTTCAGGATCCCGACCAGTGACTTCATTTTGACGGTCACCAATCACATCACCATCCTGGGCACGAATGGCGTCTTGCAGTTGACGAATGCTTCCGTCACTTGTGGCGGCAACTTGATGGTGTCAAACGGGGCCGCCTCATGTTGTTTGGGAATACCACGTCGCGTCCGGCGGTGAACGTCGGCGGCGATTTGCGCGTCGTGGGAGTGGGCGGATCGGTGTCCTCGGCGCTCTTTTATGTGTATGCCGGCATGACGAACGCCGGCTTTACGAATTACGGCGCCTTGGTCAGCGTGACGGGAGATGTCTATCTGGCGACCAATGCCTGGATCGTTCCCGTCTCGCATCCCACAAACGGGGGTTCCGTTCTTTTTCGTATGCGGAATATGCTCGTTTCAACGAACGCGGGCTTTAACGCCACTCGACGCGGCTTCGACAAAGGTTCCGATGGTTCCGTGGCCGCCAACGGGGTGGGGCCCGGCTTCGGCTACTGGGGCGCCAGTGTCCGTCATACCGGCGGCGGCTACGGCGGCATTGGCGGACGATCCGAAACCACCATAACGGTCGGCGCCATGTATGGCTCGGCCAATGCGCCCGTGGATCCCGGCAGCTCGGGAGGCAGTGGCGGAGGCTGGGGTCGGTGGGGTGGAAAAGGGGGTGGGGCGGTTCGCATTCAGGCGAGAGAAACCATCAACCTCAATGGCTTGATCGCCGCGGCAGGCGAATTTATCAGTTCGGCGGGAGCGGGCAATTATGGCGGCGGAGGCTCGGGCGGGGGGATTTTTCTCACGTGTCGAACGCTTCAAGGCGCCAACGGGCTTTTGCTTGCCAATGGCGGTCCCTCGGGCTATGCCAATATTTGCGGGGGCGGCGGCGGCGGACGTATCGCCGTATGGAGAGTCAGCGATGTCTATTCCGGTTCCATTTCCAACTCGGCCGCCGGCGGTATCGGCGCGCTTGCCGTTCCCACGAACGGCTATCCGGGCACGGTGGTCTATGGCCTGTTGCCGGATATTTCCCTCAGCTCGACGTCCCTGGTTGCCTCCACAATGTATGGCGCTACGACTTCGATTTCATTCGAGGTTTGGGACAGCCTCCCCGCAAATGCCGTGCTGGCCTATGATGTGACCACCAATGTCGCATGGCTGTCGGCCGGCCCGGTCTCCGGCGTCAGCACCGGCGAGCACGACACCATCGTCCTCACCTGCGGCTCCGCGACGTTAAACGCCGGCATTTCCACGGGCCTTGTCACGATCACGTCGCTCGACAGCCTGTCCGATCGCCAGATCTATCGCACGATCCAGATCGTTCTCAATGTCCTGCCCGGCCTGGGCGTCAGTCCGACGAACTTCTTCCGTTCGATCACAATGGGCACGAACGCGTCGAGCCAGAGTTTCCAGATATGGAATGACGGGGGCACCAACGCGCTCTATTACGAGATCGTCTCCGATGCCGCCTGGCTGGGCGTGAGTCCGACGAACGGGACGAGTTCCGGGGAATACGATCCGATC
>JACQHI010000040.1 GCA_016199105.1 Lentisphaerota bacterium
CCCCGTCCGCCTCCAGCGGAATGCAGCGGATCGTGACGCCCAGGTCGGCCTTGACCTTGTCCTCCACCGCGGTCTCGCCGCTCCAGTGACTGGAAGCGAACCCGCCGTGCAGTTCCGGCTTGTCGGGATTGGCGGGGGTGAAAAAACGGTAGAACTCGTCCTTCGAATCGATGGCCCTGGTATTCGCGTCCCGCAGGGCGCGCGCCCGGTTGAGAAGATTCGCCTGCACATCGTCCAGAATGCCGGCGATTTTCGCCGCCAGTTCCGCACGCGGCACGGCCGCGCGGTCTTTGGGACCCTGGTCGCGACGCACCATGGATACCGCCCCGGCGGCGATATCCCGCGGCCCGACTTCGAGCCGGACCGGAACGCCCTTCTTGATCCATGACCAGACCTTGTCGCCGCCCCGCCCCTCCCGGAGGTCCATTTCCACCACGAGCGGGCGCCCGTCATACCGGACCTGCCGCAGCTCGGCGGCCAGCGCCTCGCAATGCGCGAGCACGTCGGCCTTGGTTTCCTCCTTGTGGAGGACCGGCAGGATGACGATGTGCGCCGGCGCCAGCCGCGGCGGCAACACCAACCCGTCGTCGTCGCTATGGGCCATGACGAGCCCGCCGATCAGCCGCGTGGAGACGCCCCAGGACGTGGTCCAGGCCAGTTGCGACTGGCCCGCGGCATCGAGGAATTTGATCTCGGACGCCTTCGCGAAGTTCTGTCCCAGAAAATGGGATGTGCCCATCTGCAGGGCCTTGCGATCCTGCATCATCCCCTCGATGCAAAAGGTGTCCACGGCGCCGGGGAACCGCTCGGTCGCGGTCTTTTCGCCTTTCAGGACGGGGACGGCCATATAGTGTTCGGCGAAATCGGCATAGACATCGAGCATCTGCCGCGTTTCCTCCCGCGCCTCCGCTTCGCCGGCATGAACCGTATGCCCCTCCTGCCACAGAAATTCCGTGGTCCGAAGGAACAGCCGGGTGCGCATTTCCCAGCGCACGATGTTCGCCCATTGATTGATCAGCAGCGGCAGGTCCCGGTAGGACTGCACCCACTTGGAGAACATGGCCCCGATGATCGTCTCGGAGGTCGGCCGCACCACCAGCGGTTCCTCCAGCTCGCCGGCCGGAACGAGCTTGCCGTCCGGCCCGGCTTCCAGGCGGTGATGGGTGACCACCGCGCATTCCTTGGCGAAGCCCTCCACGTGCTCCGCCTCTTTCTGGAGAAAACTCAAGGGGATGAACAGCGGGAAATAGGCGTTCCGCACGCCGATGGCCTTGAACTTGGCGTCCAGCACGCGCTGGATATTCTCCCAAAGGCTGTAGCCCCAGGGTTTGATCACCATGCACCCGCGCACGGGCGACAGCTCCGCCAGGTCCGCCGCGCGGATCACCTGCTGGTACCACTCCGGATAATCCTCCTGCCGCGTGGGCGAAATCGCATGCGTCATTTTTTCGGCCATTTCGAAATCCCTTTCGTTAAATAGAGACAGCATACCTCCCCGGGAAACGAAGTCAATTTCCCTTTCCATGATTGACATTTTTTCCGACGGGAAAGAGTATTCGGGCCGATGAAGACAACCGCCGACCGTTATCTCCCCTTCGTCGAACGCACGGCCGAACTCCTCTGGAAACACCAGCGAATCCCGCTGGCCGGCAATCCCCGAGGCACGCCGTTCCTCGTCATTTCCAGCCCTCCATCGGCCGCCTGGACCTCCATCGCCCTGCGCGAAGACGGGCACTACGACCTCTACCCGATCGAGGAACGCGTGCTGGAATTGAAACCCACCCGGATCGATCTCGCGGCCTGGGCGTGGCTGGAGCGGCTCTCGGACCTGGTGGGCAATCCCGTGTGGCGCGAGCGCGTGGAGGCGATGGCTCGGGAATTCGCGGTCTATGGATTCGATCCGCGCTCGGGCCTTGCCTATCTCGGACAGCAGGCGCAATTCGACGTCGCGAGGCTGGGCCCCACCAGCACGTCTTTCTCCCTGCCCACGTTCAAGCCTGATGACGGGATCCCGCTGGACCGGCTCTGGCGCCATGCCGCCTTGCCGATGGACCGGATGTTCAAATCCGCCTACCTCGGGCTCGTCACGCGCCGCGAGGATCTGAGCTACAACCGGTTCTGTTATTTTGGCAGCGATGACCGGCCCGGCCTGCCTTTTATGGCCTTCGATCCGTGTCACGTGGCGTTCGGACTGACGGGCGCCCTTCTGATCCACTGGTGGGTCTTCCACTGGCGGAAGACCCGCTCGACCCAAAGTCTGGGCTGGGCGCAGGCGATGGCCGATAAATGGCTGGCCGCCCAGCATCCCGAAACAGGGCTGATGCCCCACTGGTTCGGCAGCGACAATCCCGCCGACACCCTCCAGACTCCACGCCACTTTGCCAATGCCAACGACGGCGCTGTCGCCATCGTCTACCTGGAGGTTGCCCGCCTGCTCCGCGGCGAAACGGACACCGCGGCCGTCGCCCTGCGGGACCAACTCCAGCGGATGGGCGCGCGACTCGCCGTCGGAATGGCCCGGTTCGGCTACGACGAGCACGAGCGGATTTTTCCCAACTGGCTCCGCGTGGCGGACGGCAGCGTGGATCGCGACATCATCTACTACGCCTTCCCCACCCAGGCGATGAAGGACGAGGCCGTGCGGCGCGATCCGCGCGTTGCGGTGGCCTCGGTCAACGGTGGCGCCGCCCTGTTCCCGTCCGGCACGGCCTCGCCCTACCACCTGGCGCGCGCGGCCGAACTGACCGGCGATACCGTCCTCCTCGCGCGGTCCGGCCTGCTCGCCGATCATATCATGGAGCGCGCGGCCACCCTGCAGCGCGCGCCCGGCGAGAAAGGCCCGGGCACCTGCGCCTCCAGCGCCGGCGCCGCCCGCGCCCTGCTCTGCCTCGCGCGCGCCACCGGCGATGCGCGCTACCGCGCCCACGCCGCCGTGCTCCTCGATCGGGAATTGGACGCGATCGAGCAAGCTCCGGGTGAAAAGGACCGCGAATGGTGGCGCTTCCCCTTTCGCAACGCCCTGCTCGGCGCCCTCCTGGATCTGCACGAAACGCCCCCCGTTGAATGATTTTGTAGTGCCTAAGTTTGCTGATGGCCATCTGCGACGGCTCGCCACAGCCTCGCCCTCCAGGTGCAGGGAAATCGTTGTTCGTGGAGGGCGAGACTGCCTGCCAGGCCATAGCTTCCGAGCGAAGGCTGGTGGCGAGCCGCAACTTAGCGCCATCCATGATAGACCCCGGACAAAGATGGTGGTTGTATCCTTGCAGTGGTTCGCCGGATTTCCCCGTTTCCCGATTGACTTTTTCCGCTCATGGAAAGATCATCCGCACATGGCAACCAATGCGAGTCAATTCGCCAGAATCCTCGGGAACTATCGAAATGCCGACGGTCGTTTTCCCGACGGGCTCGAAGACGACGCCGACGACACCCAGGCGCTGCGACTCGCCCTGGCCGAGGGCCCGGGCCTTGTGTTTGTGCCGCCAGGCTCCTATCGTTTCGGGGACGTGACCGTGCCCCCCGGCGTAACTTTTTTCGGGGCAGGACAAGGCACGGTGGTACGGCTGGCCAAAGGCGCCAAGCGGATTTTTCACCAAAAAGACGTCAACGACTGGAGGCTTCGGGACATGCGGCTGGACGGCGGGGCCGCGCTGGAGTCCTGGCCGACCCGCCAGGACCTTGGCGAACATGGTGTTGAAGCGAGCGGTTGCTCCGGATTCGAGATATCCGGGCTTGTCGTCAACAATTTCAATGGAGCCGGCATCCACCTCTCTCACACGGCCGCCAGTCCCTATTGTCAATGGGCCACCGCCGCGGCTGTGTTCAACATCGCCGCCGGCGGCAACCATACGGGTATTCGACTCGACACCCGCGCGGAATACATGAATGCCTCCATGCTTACGTGTCAGGGCAACAGTATCGGCTGCGCGATCCACGGGGGGAACGTCAAGATCGCCAACTCCAATTTCACCAATAATCTGACGGGCATGCTCATTGAGGACCACGATAACGGCTCCCACGGGGCGATCTCCAATTGCCTCCTCAACCACAACCGGCAATGGGCGCTTCGGGCTCGCCATGTCGCCCATGGGATGTGCCTCGACAACTGCGCTTTCTTCTGCGGCGGCATTCACCTCGAACACTGCAAGGGAGTCAACATTTCCGCCAGCATCATTGCCTGCAACGTCACGACCCTCGGCGACGGCGTCAACCGGATCGCCAATAATTTTATGATCATCCGGAACGAGACTTTCGATTTCTCCCCCACGACGATCATCGAAAGCAATTTCACCGACAAGGGACCGTGGGAGAAAAACAGCCCGCGCTGAGGCGTAGCAGTCCTTAAGATGGATACGACAGAATACATCGCTTCAACGTGGCAGTGGTGGTCAAATGAAAGACTGTCGAGCAAAGAATCTATCCAAGCCTGAGCGCCGCTATCTGCGCAAACTCGCGCGCCGGCAGGCGGAACTCGCGGCGCTGCCGGTCATGGCGGAGCGCCGGCAGATGTGGGTTGACCTCAACGACGGCACCCCCGGGGCGCGGCCGCCGGTCATCGTCGAAACCTGGACTTTCGACCGCGATTTCATGCCGACCGGCATTTTCCGCTGCGCGTCCGAAGACGGCAAGGTCATCGAACGGCAGCTTCTGCGAAACATCCGCAATCACGAGCTGCTCGACGACGACAAGGTGATGCCGGACACCTTCGACATTCCGTGGTTCGTCGCCATCGATGAATTCGGCGTGAAAACCGAACGCGAGTGCGTCAAGGATGCCCAGGGCGTCGAGACCGGCTACCGCTTCCTCCACCCCATCACGGATTTGAAGCGCGACCTGGGCCTGCTGAAGCCCGCCACCTGCTCCGTGGACCGGGAAGGCACCCTGGCCTACAAGGCCTTCCTAGAGGAGCTTTTCGGCGACTTTCTGCCCGTCAGAATCCGCAGCGGCACGTATGGCTGCAATATGCTGACCCATCGCGTCGTGGAACTGATGGGCATGGAGGCGTTTTTCATGGGCATGGCCGACAGCCCCGAGGAGGTTCACCGGCTGATGGCTTTTTTGCGGGACAATGCCTTGCGCGTGATGCGCTGGGCCGAGTCCGAACGCTTGCTGGAACTTAACAACGCCAATCAGACCAGCTTCGGCTCAAGCTACAACTTCACAACAAAGCTGCCGGCCCGGGCGGTCAACGGCGGGCCGGTGCAATTGTCGGACATGTGGGGCAATGCCAACAGCCAGGAAACCGTGGGCATTTCGCCCGGCATGTTCCACGAATTCTGCGCCCCCTACTATCGCGACGTGTGCGAACCGCTGGGACTCGTTTATTACGGCTGTTGCGAACCCGCCCACCCGTTCTGGGCGGACCTCAAGAACCTGCCGCACCTGAAAAAGATTTCCATTTCCCGCTGGTGCGACGAGTCGTTCATGGGCGAGGCCCTGCGGGGCACGGATATTGTGTTCTCGCGCAAGCCGGACCCCAACTTCCTGGGGCTTGACGTCGCGCTGAACGAGGACGGCTGGGCGGGCTGCATCCGGAATACGCTGGAAGCGACGCGCGGCGTGGCCGTGGAATTCATCGTCCGCGACGTTTACACCGTGCACGGCAACCTTGGGAAACCGCGTCGCGCGGTCGAGATCGCGAGACGGGAAATCGCCCGCCATCACCGCTGACGCGAATAAGATTAGGGCATGGTTCAGGCAAGAGAATAGCCGCAAAAAAGCGCAAAGCGAGCTTTGCTCGCAACCCAACAAAATCAATCTCGACAGAATCATTGACAACAAAATCATTTTATTGAAGAGCAGCGGTCCCGCCTCGTCCGCCGTCTTGTCCGCCATAACCTTGGCGAAGGCGGAAGCTCCCTGAGCGAAGGCGGAAGGTCCCGCTGTACCGGGGATATGCTCCAACAGTACAGCGGGGGCTATGAACCCGCTTCGTTTTCACGCTGAGCGTACGTCATAATGCGAATTGCTGTCGCCAAAGCCGGCGGACTTCTGGTATCGTTCCGGCCATGAAAACCGCTCACTTCGAAGTCCGGCCGGCGGAAGCGGGCTTGTCGCTCGTGGAATATCTGGCCCGGCGCCTGTCCGTATCCAAAAACAAGGCCAAGGAGCAGTTGGACCGCCGGCTTGTGTTTGTGAACGGACGCCGGGTCTGGATGGCCAGGCATCCCCTGCGCCACGGCGACACGGTCGAGGTTCCCTCGTCGCCGGAGGCCGCTCCGCGCCTGACCGATGCGGCCATTCTCCATCAGGACGACCACCTCGTTATTGCCAATAAACCGGCCGGTCTCCTCTCCAACGGACCGGACAGCCTGGAGAGCCGGCTTCGCGAGCGCCTTAAGTTCCCCGCTCTTTTGGCGGTGCACCGGCTGGACAAGGATACCTCGGGCTGCCTTCTGCTCGCTAAAAGCCAGGGCCTCTTCGACCGCTGCGTGGCGTTGTTCGAGGCGCGGCGCATCCGGAAAACCTATCACGCCATCGTGCGCGGTTCCTTCCGCGAGCGGGAGAAAACCCTGACCGCGCCCATCGATGGACAGCCGGCCGTCACCCATATGCGGACGCTGGATGTCGGCCACCAGGCCAGCCATCTCCTGCTGACCATCGACACCGGACGCACGCACCAGATTCGCAAGCATCTGGCGGCCATCGGCCACCCCGTGTTGGGCGATACCGTGTATGCCGGCCGCCGCGCCCTTTCGGAGGCGGAACGCCATCTCGCACGCCAGATGTTGCATGCGGGCCAACTCGCGTTTCCGCATCCGATCACGAACTCCACCCTGATCGTCAAAGCCCCCCTCCCCGCGGATTTCCTGAGCTGTTTGCGGCGATTCGGACTGGAATAGCGAAAAAAACGTGTCCGTTTTTTTAAAAAATGATAAACACGGTTTTTCCCCGCTCCAAGGAGGGGAAAAACCAAGGAGTACAAGATGAAGCAGGCGGATATCGGCTTGATCGGCTTGGCGGTGATGGGCGAAAATCTCGTGCTCAACATGGAAAGCAAGGGCTTCACCGTGGCGGTGTTCAACCG
>JACQHI010000308.1 GCA_016199105.1 Lentisphaerota bacterium
CGGCCATTCTTGGCTGACCCTATTTTGGCTTTTCCCTATGGTAACTGTCCCATTACGACGAAATGTTTCATCCGCGGTCCGACGCCCCGAATTTTCATCGATTTTTATGGCTCACCACCCCGGTTTAATCATTTATGAATCACGGTCCGGAGAGACAAAGGTAAAAGATTAAGGGGAAAGACGAAGGGGGCGGGAGGCGGCTTACGGCTTGACCGGCAGAAGTTTGAGCACCACGGTGCGGTTTTTCCGGCGGGACTCCGGCGTCGTGTTGGGATAAGGCGGGTTGGATTCTCCGGCGGACGTCACCGTCATGGCCAAAGCGGGAAGCCCGCCCTTCTCTTCCAGAAAATCGCGCACGGTTTCCGCGCGCCGATAACCGAGAGCCTGGTTGTCATCCACCGGCCCGCCCGCGCGTACGGGATCGGAATCGGTGTGGCCTTCAATCTCGATCCGGTGGCCGGCCGGCAGCTCCCGCAATTGTTTTGCCAGGTTCAAAAGAACCGGCTGGGCCGCCTGGGCAATTTCCGCGCGCCGCGAGAAAACACCTTCGCTAAAAATCAGCGTCAGTCCTTTGGCCGTGGGCAACACGCGCACCCCGTCCACCCGAATCTCCGGCGCGCGGGGAGGCTCCCGTGAGGAACGTAGATCAACGGGACTCACGTTCAACGCCGGCGGCGGCAATGTCGGCGTTTCCCGTGAGGGATCCTGCCGTTGGCGGGACAAGCGTTGGCCCCGATCTGATCGGGGACTCACGTCCAGCAACGGGGACGGAACGCTATCCGGCGATGTCTGCTCGCCATGGCGAAGCGCAGTGGCGGAGCGCGGTCGGAACCAGAACGCCAGTGAGAGCAAACCGGCGGCGATCAACAGCAACAGGAGTCCAAGGCCATAGGAAGCCCGCCAACCGCGAGAAGGGACGTTTGGCAGGCCGATTGCCGACTCGCCGTTGCGAAGCGCTATGGCGGAGCGCGGGCGGAGGTCGGCTCCGCGCTGAAGACCGGCGGCGGGTTTCGCGGGCGCCACCCTGGGTTGGGCTGTCGGAAAACGAGACACCACCCGTTCCTGACTTGCAGTGCTATCCGTCGGCTGATCCGTCGGCTGACGGACAGACGGGCCTGCCCGTCCATCAGCCGCCGGACAGGCAGGCACGCGTTCCGGCACGGAAGGCATGGCCGATTCAACGGCGACAGGCGCGGACCGGACATCCGGAATCTTTGCGGGATCAGGTTCGGGCCTGGCCACGACTTGCTGTTGCGAAGCGCCAGGACGGAGCACGGCCGGTTCCGGCGGGGACGCCGGCGGGGCGGGAGCCGAAAAATCCATTTCGAGCTGGTTGGGATCGGCTGCCGATGCGCGGCGGCCTCGCGACGATTTCCCTGGCGACTCGCTCAATTCGCGCAATAACTTGGACATGTCCAAGGAAGGTAGCAAAGGATGAAAAGCGGGGCAAGACTGAAGGTGATTATTCGAGTTCCAGGTTCAGGGGTTCACCGTTCACGGTTTCACGACAACCTCGCAGAGCATTCACGCCCAAACATTGACGTAACGGCCGAGCGCAGGCAGGTGTTCTGTTTCCGCGGGGACCTGCTGAATACCCGTCAGGTTGTGAACGGTCGTGGCGGCATCGGCCCCGATTTTTTGGGCTTCCGGACTTCTGGGCTCGGTTTTGAGCCGATCGTTGTTGATGGTGTCGATCAACCGTAACAACGCCGACGTGTCAACGCTGTCTGTCGTTTCAATATTCATAGTACGCTCCGTTTCCGCAAAGGCATCGCTGAGCAGTTGCGGAAGCAGACGGCATGCCATGGCTATGGTTTTCAGCCCTTTTCCGGCTTCTAACCGTCAATCTTTTCGCAAGAAACATCAAAGGTCCGTCGTATCGTGTTGCCCATGAATATGATAAATAAATGGAAAAAAAATTAAGGAAAGGGTAGATTAGCCCGATAAATGGGTTGTGCGGGCTATCGTTCAACAGGTCCGTACTGTAGCCACATCAGGGAAGATGATGGCTGGGCAAACGACGGTTGTTTTATGTCCCCCGATCGCAGGGGCTATCGGGGTATGGCAAATGGATTTGCCGGTGTATATATGAGCGAGTTTGCCACGAGGGTGGAACGCCTCATTGACACGGATTTGGCCTATGCGGATCTCCGCGAGGCCGTCCTGGTCAAGGTGGATTTGTCGAAGGTCGACCTCTACATGGCCGACCTTCGAAACGCCAACCTTACGTCCACCGCCCTGGTTCATTCCGATCTCTCCAACGCCAACGTGTCCTGGGCCCGCATGATTCAAGCCGATCTGACGCAGGCCGTCTGCCTGGACACCAATTTCTGCGGTTCCGACATGGGCGAGGCCCGATTTTGCAATGCCAATCTGAGTTACGCCAACCTGTCCTGGGCCCGCCTGGAGGCGGCCAATCTGACGGAAGCCTGTCTGAGTCACGCCAATCTTTACCGCGCCAATCTCCACCGTGCCATCCTCTACCGAGCCAATCTCCGCGAAGCCAACCTGACCGAAGCCAATCTCCAGGCCGCCATCCTCTGCGAGGGCAATCAATTCCTCACCATCCTGCGCAACGTCAACCTGCGCGGCGCGAATCTCGTCCGCTCCAATCTGACCGATGCCAATCTCGCCGGCGCCGACCTGAGCGGGGCCAACCTGGAAGACGCCATCCTCATGGGCGCCAATCTCAGTTGGGCCAATCTCTCCAAAGCGAACTTGCATGGCGCCAATCTCTATGGCGCCATTTTGTTGAACACCCGGTTCGACGGGGCGGATCTTTCGTTCGCCGACCTCAAGGAGACACAGTGGAATCCCATCACGCCGGAGTCCAACATCGTCGGTAAACCGTTGATGTGATGGATTCGCCTATGAAACGAAACGCGGCATGTTTGGCCTTGCTGCTGTCTTTTATCGGCGCCGGCCTTTGCCTGGTCCCGCCCGGCTACACGCAAAAGAAGACGCCCGCCGCCGCTCCGGGAGCTTCCGCCGTCGCTGAAGGAGCTATGGCGGACAAGCCGTCCGCTTCCCAGCCCAAGATCGAAATTCATCCCGAGTTCTTTCTCGGCTGGACCCAACCGGAACAGCCGCCGCCCCCGCCCAAACGTCTGCCCTGGCCGCTGAAAATCACCTTGACGGCCGTGAACGCCTCCAATGAAGTCATCGCCGGCCCCATGTCCGTGACCACCACGGAGGAGCTGGTGGGAAGCCGTTTCCGGAAAGCATCCGTCACGCCGGCCGCCTCCGTCACCGGCCTGCCCCCGCCGGCGGCGGCGACCTCGATCCCGACAACCGGCGGGGTCTCGTCCGTTGCCGGAGGGACGACCACCGCTCGCACCGCCCCCTCCTCTTCCCCCGCCGTCGTCCCGACTCTCCGACCTGCCCGCAGTGCTGCGCAAAGCGCCTCGCACAGCGCTGCAGGCGGGGAGGTCGGGACTATGGCGGACAAGCCCGCCTTCACCACGGCCCCCGCCTCCGCCATTCAACTGCAGGAACTGGAGTTCGCCTCCCTCGTGGACACGAGGGGCGCCGGTTTCATGAATTTGAAA
The DNA here is from genome assembly GCA_016199105.1 of Lentisphaerota bacterium. Taxonomy (GTDB): domain Bacteria; phylum Verrucomicrobiota; class Kiritimatiellia; order JAAZAB01; family JAAZAB01; genus JACQHI01. Next base: position 3,549 of record JACQHI010000308.1, read on the forward strand.
TGCTTCGTCCGGCTGACGCTCGCGGAGAACGGCCACGCGGAGCAGGTTCAGACCCTGACCACGGTGGAATGCCGGCCCGATCGGGAAACGACACTGGCCACGTTCGGGGGCCTTTCGCTGAAAATCCTGGTCGGCTGGAACGATACGACGGACTAAAGAATATAAAAAAAAGGGGGCGGCCGCTTGACGCAAGCGGCCGCCCCCTTTTTTTTATTTAACGGTGGGTTTTTTTTTCGCATGCGCTATAGTGTGCGTCATTCGGAGCCGGGATCACGAGAAGGAGCATCGCCATGAGAACAGGTGTGGAATGTTTGATGGACGGACTGAAACAGGCCGGCGTGGAGACGATTTTCGGACTGCCCGGCGGCGCCGTGCTGGATATCTTTCATAAGCTCCGGCAAGCGCCTTTTGAATTCATTCTGACGCGCCATGAGCAGGGCGCCGCGCATATGGCCGACGGTTACGCCCGGGCCACGGGACGCACCGGCTGCTGCCTGGTGACCTCGGGACCCGGCGCCACCAATACCGTCACCGGCCTGGCCACGGCGTACATGGATTCCATCCCGATGGTGTGCATCACCGGCCAGGTGCCGTCCACCATGATCGGCAACGACGCCTTTCAGGAGGCCGATATTGTGGGCATCACCCGCCCCGTGACCAAGCATAATTACCTGGTGCGGAACGTGGACGATTTGCCCCGCATCATCGCCGAAGCTTTTTACATCGCCGGCACCGGCAAGCCCGGCCCGGTGCTGATCGACATTCCCAAGGACGTGCAGAGAGCCACGACCAAGGCCGCCACGCCGACGGAGGTGAGCATCCGGGGCTACAATCCGACCCTGGACGGTCATCCCAAGCAGATCGCCAAACTGGCCGACGCCATCAACAAGGCCCAGAAACCCCTGCTGTATGCCGGCGGCGGCGTGATCGCCGGCAACGCGGCGGAACTCCTGACGCTCCTGGCGCGAAAAGCCAATATTCCCGTGACCACCACCCTGCTCGGCCTGGGGGCATTCCCCGAGACCGATCCGCTGGCCCTGCGCATGCTGGGCATGCACGGC
>JACQHI010000041.1 GCA_016199105.1 Lentisphaerota bacterium
GGTCGAGGCCGTCCGCCCTCCCGTGAGGGACGTTGGCCCGTCCCCGTGAGGGGCGTTGCCCCAACGGGGCTCACGCCCAACGGGACTCACGTCCAGTTCGGGAATGCGGACGTTTTCCTTATGGCAGGTCACGGCGGGATATCGTAGTAGACGCGGCGCCCCCGCCGCGTTTTCAGGTCAAAATACGCGGCGGGGGCGCCGCATCTACAAGCAAAGGCATCCATCCCGCGCCATAATGCGAATTGCTGCTGTTTCCCGTTGACTTTGGCCGCTCACGGAAAGATCATCCCGGCGTGATGAAACAGACGCTCATACCGGGGTTGAGCGCTTTGGCGATCCTCGCGCTCAACCTGCCTTTCGGCTTCTGGCGCGCGGGCCTTCGGAGGTTCTCGCCGGCCTGGTTTGTGGCCATTCACGCCCCTGTGGCGCTGGCCATCGGCCTGCGCTGGATCATCGGCATCCCCTTAGGGCTTGCCACCTTTCCCCTGTATGTCGCCGCTTTTTTTGCGGGACAGTTTCTTGGCGGCCGGCTGCGCCGCCGCCGCGCCGGTTCCCCCTGCGCCGGCGTCTAACGAGGAGAGACCATGAGAAAAATCTATGGATCGATGACCAGTCGCGAACGCATGATGGCCGCTCTGCGGTGCCAGCCGGCCGACCACGTGCCCTGCGCCCCGTGGATTTTCAACAACACGTTTCCCGGCCGGAAATCCTGGAACGGCCAGCGGGAGCGATGCGAGTTTTATGCCGATACGCTGGGCGTGGACGGTTGGGTCGATACGTATCTGAATGTGGGGACGACGCCCGGGATCAAGACGGAATTCTGGAAAACGGACAACGGTCAGGTTCTGCACAAGGTATTTCATACGCCCTCGGGAGATCTCTCCGCCTCTCTCCGGGTGCATGAGGCGTTGAAGGAGCGTGACGATATTGCCATCCAAAGCGATTTGAATCCGCCCCTCTTCATCAAGCCCTGGATCCGGACCCTGGAGGATGTGGAGTGCTTCCGGCATGTGTGTCTGCCTCCGACGGCGGATATGATTGAGCGGGTCCGCGCGGAGATACCGTCGGCCCAATCGTTGGCCGACGAGTTCGGGTATCCTCTCATCGGTAATATCGGTCACGGGTTGACCTGGCTTACGACCTTGATGAAGGTGGAGGATGCCCTGGTGGCCTCCATGGACACGCCGGAGCTGATCGAGCGTTTCATGGATATCGAGCATGCCGCTGGCCTGGCGCGCATGGAAGTCATGCTCGACGCGGGCGTTCAGATCATTCTCCGGAACGGTTTTTACGAGACGTGCGAGTATTGGAGTCCGGAGCAGGTCAAGCGGTTCGTGCTGCCGCGCGTCAACGAGGAGGCCCGCCAGGTCCATTCGAAAGGCGGCGTGCTGATCTACACGGTATGCACCGGCATTCTGCCGCTTCTCGATCTTTACAGGGATTCGGAGATCGACGGATTCATCAAGTACGAGACGAAGCTGATGGGGCAGACCCTGGCGCCCATTGCGGCGAAACTGGGCGGACGGAAGTGCCTCTGGGGCGGCATCAGCGATTGCGAGGACCTGGGCCGCGGTACGCCGGACGGCGTCCGCCAGGCGGTCCGGGATCTGGTGGCGCAGGCTGGCCGGCGGGGCGTGATCGTGGGCGCCTCGCCCTCCATCAAGCCGGAGCGTCCGGTGGAAAACGTCATGGCCCTGTTCGACGAGTGGCGCAAAATCCGATAGTGTGGAGGATAACATGAAAGCCGGTGTTGGACGCATGCCGATCACGCCGCCGCCGGGCACCCGGATGGCCAACTTCGGCAGCATGGCGCCCGATGCGGCATGGGACGCCTTGCATGACGATCTTTTTGTGCGGGCGTTGTATGCGGCGCAGGGAAAGGAACAGGTCTTGATCCTCGCTTACGACCTCTTGTTTCTCGGGCGCGACGAGGTGGATGCCTTGAAGGGCGCCATCGGACGCCATCTGGATATCCTGCCGCGCCAGATTCTGGTGAATTTCTCGCATACGCATTCCGGGCCCACGATCATGCATTCCTGGGCCGTCACCCTGGCGCATCCGCGGGATGAACTGTATGCCCGTGTGCTGGAACAGGGAACCATTGGCGCGGCGCTCCAGGCCGTGGCCAACGCCCGCGAAGCCACGCTCTGGACGGGAGAAGGCCAAACCGCTTTGCCGGTCAGCCGCCGACGCCTGAACGCGGAGGGCAAGGCGGAATGGAGACCCGATCCCACAGGAACGATCTACGATCGCGTGCCGATCTGCCTCCTGAAGGATACGGACGACAAGCCGATCTGCTGTCTGTTTTCGATTGCCTGCCATCCCTCGACAACGAAGGGAC
>JACQHI010000326.1 GCA_016199105.1 Lentisphaerota bacterium
ATCGGGCTGGCCCAGGCCCTTGTCAATGACCCGGACCTGGTGATTCTCGACGAACCCACCAGCGGGTTCGATCCGCTGGGACGGATCGAAATCCGGAAGATCATCGCGGATCTTCGCCGTCGCGGCAAGACGGTGTTTTTTTCCTCGCACGAATTGTCGGAGGTGGAACTCGTGTGCGATCGCATCGGCATCGTGGGGGCGGGGCGCCTGGTGGCGGAAGGAACGGTGGCGGAGCTGGTCAAGCCGGGGGATAACCTGGAACATTATTTCGTCAAATTGCTGTCATGAAACGCATCCTGACCATTGCGCAACTGGTGTGGCTGGAGGTCATCCGCCGGAAGGACGTGTATGTGCTGCTCGTCCTGCTGCTGGCGTTTCTGGTTGCCCTGCTGTCGATCGATGCTTTCGGTCTCGGGGATCTTGTCGCCTATGTGAAGGACCTGGGGCTTTTGCTGGTCTGGGTGTTCGGCTGGGTGCTGTCCGTGGGCGTGAGCACCCGCCAGTTGCCCCAGGAGGAGACGCGCGGCACGATCTTTCCCCTGTTGGCCAAACCCGTGTCGCGGGCGGAGCTGGTGGCGGGCAAATGGCTCGGCGCCTGGAGCGTGGTGTCGGTTTGCACCCTGGCGTTTTACGGCCTGCTGGCCCTGATCGTGGAGGCGCGCGGCGGCGGGTTCACGGTCATGCTGCTGGCCGAGGGCATCGCGCTGCATATCACCCTGCTCGCGGTGCTGACGGCCGTCGGGATGTGTTTTTCCACGCGCCTGAATCAGGACGCCGCGTCCACGCTGACCTACGTCACCACGGTGGCCGCCACTCTCCTTCTGCCGTATATCCCGCAACTGCTCCTGACGGAAACGGCCGGCCGGAAAGGCGGGCTCCTGCTGCTGTATTACGCCCTGCCGCATCTGGAGCTGTTCGACATGCGCCGCCGGATGATTCACGATTGGGAGCCGGCCGCGATGTCCACCGTGCTGACCGTGCTGGCGTATGGCGCGGCGCTGACCGTGGCGATCCTGTCGATCGCCTGGCTGGCGTATCGCAACAAGCGTTTTTCGCGGGGAACCCTCCTGTGAATGCCGGCCGAACCCGCGGGTTGTTCTGGCCCCTGACGGCCCTTATTCTGGCCTGGGGACTCGCCACGCTGTTGGCCATCCGGCTGAGCGAGCTGGCCCCGATCGAGCGGGAATCCGAGGATCCGGTCATTGCCCGGCTGTTTTCCGAAACCCGTACGGTGTTCAGCGGCGTTTTTTTCGAAAAGGCGGACGAATATTTTCACAAGGGAAAGACGTATTTTCACAAGACCGCCTTGAACGATGTCTTCCAGCGGCTCAAGGCGGACATCACGCCGGAACGGTTGGTTCACCTCGAGCAGAAAAACATCGGCGAAATCCTGCCCTGGCTGTATTTCGCGACCCGGTACGATTCCAGCAATGTCGAGGCCTATGTCACGACGGCTTTCCTGCTGACGGTGAAAGTCAACCGGCCGGATCTGGCGGAGCAAGTGATGGCCGAGGCCCAGAAAAACAACCCCCGCGATTACCGGGTGTTTCTCGAGAAGAGCCGCTTGTATCTCAAAATCGGCCGGTTGGACCGCGCCCGGCTGGCGTTGGACCGGGGTCTGGCGTTGTGGCGGAGCCCGGCCGGGGCCGAGGAGAACGCGCGCATTGACAAGGCGGAAATGTTTCATTACCGCGGCCTGCTTTATGAAACGGACGGCGATATGGAGCAAGCCAAGGCGGATTACCGGCGGGTGCTGGAGTTGTTTCCGGGCCGTGAGGGCATGGCTCGGCGTCTCCACGCGCTCGAAACCGCCGGTCGCGCGGAGCCGGCCCCGAAGGATCTCTGGAACAACATGCTCCTGGACAGGGCCCTCGATCGTCACGATGAAGACGACTCCGGTTCGCCGGGAAACTAAAGCCCTTGTTGAAAAATCCGGGGCGTGGTAAGGTTGGCGGCGTGTTCAAGGCTGGACTAGGGAGGAAGGCGGGAGTGTGAGTGCGTTGCCGATGTACTGCAAGTTTTACGGGTTGGATGAGGCGCCTTTCAATATCACGCCGGACCCGCGCTTCCTTTTTTTCACCCGTCGGCATCAGGAGGCCTACGATCACCTGATTTACGGCATCGAAAATCGGAAGGGCTTTATTGAGTTGACCGGCGAAGTGGGGTCCGGTAAAACAACACTGTGCAGGGCGGTATTGACGGGTTTGCAGGCGTCCGTCAAGACAGCCTTGATCCTGAATCCGGGGCTCACGGAAACCCAGTTGTTGCGGGCGATCCTGAAGGATCTGGGGTTGCCGGTCAAGGGGCGGGACCGGTTGGCGTTCGTGGAATGCCTGAACGAATTCCTGCTGGCCGAGAACAAGACGGGCAACAACGTGGTGGTCATCATTGACGAAGCCCAGGATTTGAGCCCGCAGACGCTCGAACAGGTGCGCTTGCTGTCGAATCTGGAGACGGACCAGCATAAGCTGCTCCAGGTGGTGTTGTGCGGGCAACCGGAACTGAAGGAGCGGCTGGCGGCGCCGGAACTGCGCCAGTTGCGCCAACGGATCACGGTGCGATATCATTTGGCGCCATTGACGGAAGAGGAGACGCGGCAGTATATTCATCACCGTCTTGCGACCGTCGGCTGGAAGGACGGCGAACTTTTTGCGGGCGACAGCATACGGCACGTGCATAAATACGCGCGGGGCATTCCGCGGCTGGTGAATGCGGTCAGCGACATCGCGTTGCTGGCGGGATACGTGGAAAGAAGGCGGACGATTGACGGCCATTGCGTGAAGCGGGCCATCCAACAGTTGGAAGGAAACTCATGAGCCTTATTCAGGAAGCGCTGAAACGGCAGCAGGAAGATGACGGCAAAGGCGGAGCGGACGCGGCGCCCGCCTCACCCCCCGTGGAGAACGCCGCTCCGGTGGAAACGCCGGCCCCCGACGCCGTTCCGGAATCGGCGCCGGAGCCTGAACCGATCCCGGTCGCCGACACCGGCGAGCAGAAAAAAAAGTGGATCAAGCTGGGCGTTGCCGCCGGACTGCTGGTTCTTCTGCTGGTCGTCGGGGTGGTCATGATCGGGTCGGCGCTGTCGGCCGCGGCCAGAAAGAAGGCGGATCAAGAGGCCCGTCGCAAAGCCGCGGCGGAGCAGGCCCAGCCGGCGGCCGCGCCGCAGGCGGCTCCGGCCCCCGCGATTGAGCCGACCCCGGTTGCGGTTCCGGTTCCCCCGCCCGCGGCCGCATCGGCGGATGTCGCCGTCGCCGTTGCCGTGAAGCCCGACGAGAAGCCGGTCGAGCCGGCCGCCGGCGCGAAAAAAGAGGACAAAAAACCCGCCAAGGTCCGCTGGCCCGTTCTACGGCTGAACGCCACGCTCAACACCAGCGGCGACAGCGGGGGCGCGGCCATGATCAACAACAAAGTGGTCGGCATGGGCGAGGAGATTGACGGCGCGACCCTCCTCGATATTCGGCAGGACGAGGTCAAGGTGAAATTGGGGGACGAGGTCAGGGTCCTTCGCAAAGGCGAATGAAAAAACGCGGCGTTTTTTCGTCACGCCTTTTTCTTTTCCGGATTCTTCGAATCCGCCTCGGCCTTTTTCAGTTTGTCGAGCGTGGCGTCGAAGTCCGGGGACGACGTCAGGTACAGGTGGCTGGTTTTCTCCGTCAAATCCTCGATTTCCTGTTGAAGCTGGGTGTCGTAGGGATTCAGGATGGCCACCAGGACGTCGTTGTTCATGATGTCGAACACGATGGCTTTGCGCTTGATCATGAAATCCATCGGCAGGAGGCCGGCCACGGTGGTCGTGACGTCGAAGCCGGTCAGGGCGATGAACGGCAGTTTGCGGTCCTTCGCCACATAGGCCAGAATATCGCTCAGGCCGGCAAAAGTCCGGTCATGCAGCACGTGAAGCGTGGAGACGGGGATGTCGGTGTTTTTGGTGGAATTTTCCGACAGGTCGTGAACGACGGCGGAATAGTCCTCCTGGGTGAGTTTGTTGGACTGCAACAGGTTCCAGGCGAAGGAAATTTCATCCGCGATGTTGACCGAGCGGCGGCTTGACGCGTCCTGTCCGTCCATGACGACGGCCATGACTTTTTCGGGCTTGAATTGTTCGATGCGCGAAATCACCTGGGCGACCTGGGGATCGCCGTCGTCATACGGCTTGATTTTTCGCAGGAGATCCCGGGCGCCGTCTTCATCCGCCTCGTCCAGAAAGACCGTGGCCAGCCGGAGCAGGTATTCCTTGGCGCGCGTGCGATCGCCGACTTTTTCGTAGGCGTCCGAAAGCGTTTCCAGGGACACCCGGTCGTTGGGCAGGGCCTCGAGAATTTTCTCGAAGGCGGCAATGGCGTTCCAAATCTCGGTTTCGGACACCGTCCCCACTGCTTTTCGTTGGTCGGTCATATGGCCATCCGACGGGAGGCACAGACCTCCCTTGTATTGCCCGCATACTCTAGCAGCTTGGAGGACTTTGGCAACGCCAAAGTCCTCTCTCTCACGTGGACCGTGCTACGTGACTCACGTGGCGGGACTCACGTCCTCGTTCCTCGATCAAGATGGACGGCGTCTTGACTTCACTTCTCTTGCGGGGTACGTTAGCCCCATTCGTCCGTCAGATGACGGAAAGGCGGGGACGGACCCAACTCGCCAGGCGCCCGGCGACGGCCGGGCATCTGGCTCTCAGAAGGAAAGGGACAAACCATGGCCAGAGTGTATAATTTCAACGCGGGTCCGGCGGTGCTTCCCCTCGAAGCGCTTCAGGAGGCGCAGGCGGAACTGATCGACTTCAAGGGCTCCGGCATGTCCATTCTGGAATGCAGTCACCGGGGCAAGGAATACGACGCCGTTCATGCCGAGGCGGTGGATAATTTCAAGAAGCTGCTCGGCCTTGGCGACGAGCATGCCGTGCTCTTTATCGCCGGCGGCGCCAGCCTCCAGTTCGCCATGGCGCCCATGAACCTGCTGGGATCCGGCCAGACGGCCGATTACGTCAACTCGGGCGCCTGGGCGTTGAAGGCGATCAAGGAGGCGAAGACCGTTGGCGCCGTGAACGTGGCGGCCGATACCGGCAAGGAAATCCCGACCCGCGTTCCCTCCGCGAAGGAGCTGAAGCTCACGCCCGGCGCGGCCTATGTGCATATCACGTCCAACGAGACCATTGCCGGCGCGCAGTGGAAAACCTTCCCCAGGACGGACGCCCCGCTCGTGGCGGACATGTCGTCCGATATCCTGTCGCGCCCGTTCGACGCGAAATCGTTCGGCCTGATTTATGCCGGTGCCCAGAAAAACCTGGGGCCGTCCGGGATCGCGTTGGTGATCGTCCGCAAGGACCTGGCCGAACGCGCGCCGGCCAAGCTGCCGGTCATCCTGCAATACCGGACGTTCATCGAGGAAAACTCCCTCTACAACACCCCGCCGACCTTCAGCATCTACATGATGCTGCTCGTCTCGCGCTGGATGCTGAAGACGGGGCCGGAAACGCTGTATAAGCGCAACGCGGAGAAGGCCGCCAGAATTTATGCCGTCATCGATGCCGGCGGGTTCTACCGGGGCACAGCCGTCAAGGAATGCCGGTCCGACATGAATATCACGTTCCGCCTGCCGAGCGAGGCGCTGGAGGAACAGTTCGTGAAGGAGGCGTCCCAGCAGAAAATGAAGGGCCTCAAGGGGCACCGGTCGGTGGGCGGCATACGCGCGTCCGTCTATAACGCCTTCCCCGTCGAGGGCGTGGAGGCGCTCGTCGCGTTCATGAAGGACTTCGAGAAGAAGAACGGATAACGCGGCGGCGGCCGCCGCGTTATTATTTTCGAGAGGGAAGGCTGAGGAGGCAACCCCTCGGTTACGTCGGGCGCATGTCGGCGGTAGAGCCGGTTTTACACCGGCTGTGGATTGTGAATAAAGGGCCCGTTGTGTCTGAGCAAGCAGGAAAAAGGCTGTTGTCGTCCCCCGGATCCCTCGATCCGTCCCTGTTGCCGGGCCTGGCCCTGGCGCTGCTGGCCTGCGCCGGCTGTGTTTCCGTCGTGGCGCCCAACCGCGCGCCGCCGGTGGAATACACCTTCACCGTCCGGGCCGACAAGTCCTGGCAGAACAGCGGGGTTTCGGTCAAGGCGTTCCAGGTGATTGCCTGCAAGGCGCAGGGGGAATGGGGGGATGCCGGCGGGCAGTACGGGCCCGACGGGAACAAAGCCGTCTATAAAAACCACCTCAAGGTGACGGCCCCGGCGTTCGCGCTTTGCATGAAGACCGTCAACCAAACCAATTCGGCCTTTTATGTCGGCGCGCAAACCAGCGTGGTGGCCGAATGCGGCGGACAACTGCTGTTCCGGAGCAACGTGTCTCTGCCCGAGAAGGCGACGGGCGAAATGCAGGTGTTCTTTACCGTCGCCGACGACGCCGATCACGATGGCCTGTCCGACTACGACGAGATCGCTGTCTGGCACACCGACCCGCTCAACCAGGACACGGATGGCGATGGCATTTCCGACCGGATCGAAGCCCAGGATCAACTCGATCGGCGGACGGATTAGGGCTCGAACCGTTTGACCGTGAACGGCATGTCGTCCTGTCCGGCGGTCAACTCGGTCGTGCCGTCCGGGAACGGATCGGCGCTCGAACCCTTGAAAATCACGCGGAAGGGATCGCGCTCCCGGCGTTGCCGCGCGAGCGCATCCGCCGAGTTCAACATCGGGATGAAGCGGTCGGCGTGAAAGACCAGGGCCGGGTCTTCGAATGCGAAGGTGAAAAGCCGGCCCTCCAGCAGGCTTGCCTTCTGCATGGCCGCGATCAGGTTTTTCTGGCGGTCCACTTTCGGATAGAGGGTGGAGTGGAAAAAGAATGTGCCCGCCACCGTGCCGGCGATCATCAAGAGCGTCAAGCCGGCCGTCACCCCTTTCACCAGTCCGGGCCGTTGCCATGGGCCGGAGGCGATCTGGGCCAGACGGCCGGCTGCCAGGGCCATGGGGGGCAACAGCAACAGGCTATAGTGCGGTTGCTTGTTGGGCGTCAGGGAAAGCAGGACGAACGTGGTGGCCAGCCAGGCCAGGGTGAAGTGGTTCTCGGGATGGTTCCGGAAGCGCCACAGCATGACCGCCACGGCGAGATACATGAAGAGCGTCCAAGGGGCGAAACACTGAAACAGGGTGTAAAAATAATAGAGCGCCGACCGGCCGTGGTCGTTCCCTTTGATGAAGGTGTTGGACACTTCTCCGGCGAAAATGGCGCCGCCCTTGTCCCCGGTTTCGAGGCAGGCAAAGGCGTACCAGGCCGCGCTCAACACGGCGCAGAGCAGGAGCGGGAGCGGGTTCAGCCAGCGCCGGAATTCGCCCGGTTTTCGCGCCAGGAGGAGATAGGCGCCCTGGGCGCACAGGGGGATGGCGAGGCCTGCCGGCCCCTTGAAGTTGACCGCAATGGCGCAAACGATGAAACCGAGCGCGTACCACACGCGCGGCGACCGGGCTGTCGTGGCGGCCCGGCGCCAGAGAAACAGGGAAAGCACCGTCCAGAAGAGGAGCGCGATGTCGATTTCCGCCAACCGGGAATGGCGGATGAATTGAAACGACGTCAGCATGACGAGCGGGGGCACGAGCGCGAGCCGGTCTCCCTGCAGCTCCCGGGCGAACGCATAGAGAAGAAACGCCGTTGCCAGGGCGAAGAGCAGGGAAGGCGCGCGGGCGGTGGTCTCGCTGACGGCGCCGAACAGGCGGCAGGACCCGGCCACCAGCCACGTCATGAGCGGCGGCTTCTGCAGGCGGACGCGCCCGTTCAGGGTCGGGATGAGCCAGTGCCCATCCCGGATCGCTTCGCGGGCGCTGACGATCACGCGCCCCTCCTGGGCGCGGGAGACGGGCAGTTTCCAGTAGCCCAGCAGCGAGACGGATCCCCAGACGGCCGTCAGGATCAGGCCGTCACGGATCAGGGTGGAGGCCGGCGTCTTCATGGTTCCGATTGCGCTGTTCCCTCAAGATGAAGTGAATGTTGCGGATATAAACAATGCTGTTGAAAAGATACCCGACGATATACACGGGTTTTTTCACATAGAACCCGTAGATCAGCAACAGCACGGTGCCGATCACGCTCAAATACCAGAACGACACCGGAATCACGCTCTTTTTCGCCCGTTCGGAGGCGACCCATTGCACGACAAAGCGGGACGTGAAAAAAATCTGTCCCAACCAGCCGATGATGGCCCAGGGATCTTTAAGCTCGACATATAACTCGCGGAAGTACTGGGCAACGGCATCCATGGCTCGTGAGCTCCTGTCCTGTCACCTCGAAAACAGGAAAACCATAGCGTTTTGAGCCGGGACCGTCTATCGGCATTTTTCGGGGAACGAATCGGACTTGAATTTCCGGCTCGTTTCGCGACAATGGCCGAAATCCAATGACCCTGCAACTGTGAACCGTTGAACCTGATCGAGGTTTTATGACCAATCCCTATATCAAATTCGTGTCCGATTATGCGAACCTGTTGAAGGCGGGCGAATCGTACAAGCTGGGGGGCTACCCGCCGGCAGGCCGGCCGGTGGTGTCGGCCGATGCGCCGCGCGTGCTGTTGTTCTCCCCGCATCCGGACGACGAGTGCATCACCGGCGCCTTGCCCCTCCGTCTGTTGCGGGAGCTGAAAATGAACGTGATCAACGTGGCGGTCACGCTCGGCAGCAGGAAGGAACGGCGACTGGGACGTCGCGAGGAGCTCCGCCAGGCCTGCGAATATTTGGGCTTCGGGCTTGTGCAGACCCGCGCGCAGGGCCTCGAAAAGATCAACGCGCAGACCCGCAAGATCGATCCACAGCTCTGGGCCGATGCGGTCGGCGTCATCGCCGACCTCGTGCGCAACAACCGGCCCCATACGATATTCCTGCCCCACGACCAGGACTGGAACAGCACACACATCGGGACTCACCTGCTGGTCATGGATGCGCTGAAAATGCTGGACAACGGCTTTTGCTGCTGGCTGTGCGAGACGGAATATTGGGCGCCGATGGCATCGCCCAACCTGATGATCGAATCGAGCGTAGCCGATGTGGCCGACCTGGTGACGGCGACCTCGTTCCACGCCGAAGAGGTCAAGCGCAACCCCTATCATCTGCGGCTGCCGGCATGGATGAAGGACAACGTCCGCCGGGGTGGGGAAGTGGTCGGGGGGCAGGGCGGGCAGGCGCCGGCCTACGCCTTCGCCACGTTGTACCGCATCCGGAAATGGGCGCATTCCCAATGCGAAGAAGTCGTCAAGGCCGGCCAATGGTTTTCCTGCGGCGATTCGCTGGACCGCCTGTTCGGGTAAGCTTCTGACGTGGGTTCGGCCCACGACCCAATGAGATCAACCACGGATTACATTGATGGAGAGGCAAGAGCGATATGGGTTAAGTTGCTAACCGAAGGAGGGGAATGAGTCCATGAAACGAATCGTTCTGATGGGCACGACCCTGTGGGCATTGTTGTTTCCGACGTTGACCCTTAACGCTGAGGAAAAAGCGGCGGAATCGTCCGCCTCTGCGCTGACAAATACCCCTGCGCAGACACCGGAAGGCGCCCCCGCCCTGGGGGCGAAGCCCGGCGAAACCATGACGGTTGATCTGGGCGGAGGGGTGAAGTTGAACATGGTGTGGATTCCGCCGGGGGAGTTTATAATGGGCAGTCCGATAGGCGAGAAGGGGCGGGACGTTGGTGAAGTGCAGCACCGGGTGCGGTTGACGAAGGGGTTCTGGCTGGGAAAATACGAGGTAACGCAGGCCCAGTGGGACCGGCTGATGACCAACAATCCGAGCCGTTTCAAGGGAACGAATATGCCGGTGGATCAGGTGACGTGGGATGAATGCCAGGAATTTCTTAAGAAGCTGGATGCCTTAATCCAAAATTCAAAATCTAAAATCCAAAATGGAAGGTTTCGCTTGCCGACCGAGGCAGAGTGGGAATACGCTTGCCGCGCGGGGACGACGAACCGGTATTCGTTTGGGGACGATGAGGAGAAGTTTTGCGAGTATGGGAACTACTGTGATGCTTCGAACACGGATAATAAACCGTGGCGAGACAACACGCACAGGGACGGTTATGACAAAACCGCGCCAGCGGGGGCTTTTAAGCCGAATGCTTGGGGATTGTACGACATGCACGGGAATGTGCAAGAGTGGTGCCAGGACTACTGGTACGGGGGCTATGACAGTAAGGATGCAACGAACCCGACCGGTTCCTCGTTGGGGTCGTACCGTATTGTGCGCGGGGGCACCTGGTGGGGTTATCCCGAGTATTGCCGTTCGGCGTGCCGTTGGAGCATCTATCCGACGTATCGGAGCCTCATCGGCTTTCGGGTTGTCTGTTCGTCCATGCATCGCCATGAGGCTACGCAGGACCAGCCCTGATCCCGTCGGAGGCCGTGACAAATCCGCCGTCGCCAATTTGGGGATGTCATCGAGCGAAAAAGCATTGTCAAAAGGCGCTCGTTGTGACATCATGCTGTCAAAAATGATGGTATTGATGTCAAGGAGGTGATTGTGAATAGAACACAAGTGCAGTTGACGGAAAAACAAAGTGTTTTGGTCAAACGGCTTGCCGCTGAACAGCATGTGTCCATGTCGACGATTATCCGCCAGGGGGTGGATTCTATCTTGACCCAGCGCGAGTCGGTGGCCCGTGAAGAACGAATTCGGCGGGCGCTGGCGGCGGCCGGGCGGTTCAAATCGGGCCGTTCCGATGTGTCCCAACGGCACGATGCGCATCTGGAGGAGGCGTTCAGGGCATGACCTGCTTTGTGGACACCTCCGCATTTTATGCCGTCTTGGACCGGACCGATCGCCATCATGCGGCGGCTCGTGTCGAATGGGAAAGGCAGCTTCTCGATGACGCCGCCTTCACGACCTCGGGCTTTGTGCTGGTCGAGACCCTGGCGCTGGTCCAGCACCGCCTGGGAGTGGAGGCGGTTCGCACGTTTCATGATGACATCTACCCGTTGTTGCGGGTCGAGTGGCCGGGCGGGGCCGACTATGAAGCCGGCATTACCGGAGTGTTGAGCGCAAACCGCAAGAACTTGAGCCTGGTGGATGTCGTCAGCTTTTGCCTAATGCGCCGCCTGGGCATTCGGCGTGTCTTTGCCTTTGACTCTCATTTTGCGCAACAGGGGTTCGAGTGTGTCCCCAAGATTCATGCGTGAGTTGATCCGCCGGAAATGAGTGATGGAGGGGAGGAATCCCTCATTCGATCGCCCGTGCTTCGCCGTGAGGCTTCCGCCTTCGCTGAAGCTTCCGCCGTCGCGCAAGGAGCTATGGCGGACGAGACGGTGGACAAGACGCAGGGCAAGCCCGTGTCTCGCCGGGCCCGATACGTATCAGGTCTTTTCCTGCCTTGAACCATACCGGCGTGCCGCGGGTGTTGCGGAAACTGTGTCCGTCGAGACTGCACCACAATTCGCGCCAGGCGGTGACATACTCGAAAACCTGCATGTTGGTGGCGCACCAGAGCGTTCCGGCGTCAATGGCGGCCTTCACTTTCGCGCCAAATTCCTCGATCAGCTCCCAGTTGTTCTGCCGGCCGAACTCGTAGGAGTGTCCCCAGAGATAGAACAGCTTGTGCGGCTCTTTGGCGTCGAGGAACTTCTGCCAGAGCTCCGTCAGGTTGGCCCGGTGATGGCAGGTCGGGTGCCACTCCAGGAAATCCACCGGCAGGGCGAAGCTTTGGGTGGAAACCACAGTCCGGCAATGGACGATGCCGGCGCGCGCCACGGCGGCCAGCACGCGGCGGTCATAGCCGCCGTTCGGCAGCGACATGCCCTTCACCGGGCAACCCGCGCCCGCCTCCAGCCGGCGCCGGTCCTCGATCAATTCCAACAAGATGCGCTCCTCGGGGATGCGGTCCAGGAAGGGATGCGTCACGCTATGCGCCGCCACTTCGTGGCCGGCATAGAGCGTTTTCAGTTCCGGCCACGCCACGGTGCCGTCGGGCGAGACGGTCTCGGCCACTCTCGACGAATTGAGGCACCAGGTGCCCCGGATGCCATGGCGGTTGAACACCTCCACAAGCCGGCGGTCTTCCTTGAGGCCGTCATCGTAGGAGGCGGTGAAGGCGCCGGCTTTGCCATCCGGCCAGCAGAATTGAATAGCGATCATGGTTCTTCTCCTTTCGGCGACAACATACGGGGTCGGCGCATCGGATGCACGCGGATTTTGGCAGGGTTCAACGGTTCACGGTTGGGTTTTTCGCCCGCCGCGCCACTACGCTTGTGCTCCGCAAGCGGCGTGGCAATCCGATGCTACTCTGCGAAGTGGCGGAACCCCTTCGCTACGAAGCACGAGCAACCCTGGAACTGTGAACCGTTGAACCTCATAACCTGAATAACCTCCCTCATGGCATGGCGCATGCTTCCCTTCCGTACCAGGGGAGAATGCCGGAGACTGCCCGGCAGAAATGACCGCCGGCCTCTCCCCATCCGGGCTTCGTCCCGGGGAAAGCGAGGACGCGATGAACGTCATTCAAGCCAATGCCCGCTCGAAATTCACCTCGGCCGACGTGGATTTCATTCTCGCCGTGCTGGCCCCCCAACAGGACGCATCCCAATCCCTGGTGGCGCTCTTCTCCGATGAGGTCTCCCGCGACTTGATCCTCGACAACGAAGCGTTGTTTCACGTGCTGCTGGACAAACCCGACGTGACGAACGTCTCGCCGCATTTCTATTTCTACGTCCTGGTTCGCCACGTGCTCAGGAAGGCCGGCATCGAAGATCGGGAAGTGGCGGATTACGTGGCTGAAATGCTGGCGACCTTCTCCTCGTCGGAGAGCGTGTTTCATGCCCGGTCATGCCCCATGCAGTCGCTGGTGGACATGCTGGCGGCGCTTCAGGAGGCGGACGAAACGGGGCGATTCAATATCCAGTCGCATATCGCCAACACTTCCCTGTTTCTTTCCGGTCTGTTTAAGCGGCACTGTTGCAGGCGCCGTCGGGCGGCCCCGGGGATTGACTATTACGAACAGATCGGCAGCGCGAATTTCCGGCTGGCCGGCGATCACCG
>JACQHI010000327.1 GCA_016199105.1 Lentisphaerota bacterium
ACCGTGAACCGTTGAACCATACCCCGGATTCGAACATTGACATGGCCGCCGCCAATCGAAACACTGGCGCGCATTGACCCGTAACGGAGGATTTTCCGCATGTCCGTCCAATCCGGTAAAGGCCTGGCCGTCATCTTCGACATGGATGGTGTGCTGGTGAACAGCTACGCGCCGCACTTCGCCTCCTGGCGGCACACGGCCCAGGAACGCGGGCTCGACATGACCGAGGCCCAGTTCGAGAGCCACTTCGGGCGCACCAGCCGGGAGATCATCCGCGACGTCTGGGGTCCCTCCTTCACCGACGCGGAACTAGCCGCGTGGGATCGCGACAAGGAGGCCGTCTATCGCGAGATTCTTCTGGAGGATTTCCCCGCCATGCCGGGCGCCTGCGACCTCCTGATCGCCCTCCATGAGGCCGGATTCCAACTGGCCATCGGCTCCTCCGGTCCGCCGGAAAACGTCGCCTGCGTCCGCGAGAAACTGCCCTGCGCCAATCTGTTCGAAGCGTGTGTGAGCGGGACGGACGTCAAGCACGGCAAGCCGCATCCTGACGTCTTCCTGACGGCCGCGAAACGGCTCGGCCTCCTGCCGCGCCTCTGCGCGGTGATCGAGGATTCCATGGCCGGCCTGCAGGCGGCCCGACGGGCCAAAATGACCCCCATCGCCATCACCGGCACCACGCCCCGGGAACAACTGGAGACCCGGTCGGTGCTGACGGTGGATTCGCTGACGGAACTCTCGCCCCCGATCGTTGCGAAGTTAATCCAGGACCGAAAAAAGTAAGGGAACAGAAAAAATAGCCGCAAAACCTGATCGAGCGTCGGCCAGGGAAGCGCACCTGCCCGCAATGCTGCGCGAAGCGCTTCGCATAGCGCTGCAGGCGGGAGAGGCGCAAAGTTCCAGAGGCTACGGGATGATTTTGCCACAAGAAGCACAAAAGTCACAAGCCGGCAGTGCCGCGGGGCGGTCAGGTCAAACCGAGCAACGGGTCACTCTCCGCCCCCTTGTCGTCCGTGACTTCCATTTCGTTATCCTTGCACCCGGAATCTCGTTCTCCCCGCTGAAATCGGACGCGTAGAAAAAACGGCGCGCCACCTTGTCATACACGACCCGGTTCGTGCCCTCCGGGGCGCCGCTCACATACTCGATGGCCAGCTCTATGTCGCTGTATTCCGGCATGGCAATTCCGGGCAACGGCCCTGCGTGTTTGGCGCGGGTCGTCGCATATTGCACCACGCTGCCGGGTTGTTTATCTCCGGCGCATCTTCTTGATCAAGGCATCATACGCTGCATGGGAACCAATCCAGAACCATATCGCCGTGCCGTGTTCAAGGACACAAACGGCACGCCAATGAATTCCGATTCTGACGGAGTAGATCGGCTCGCGTAAATGGATGCGCTTGAATTGGAGGGAAGGATGCCTGGGGTTCGCTTGCCAACGACGGTAGGTCTGGCGGGCCAATGCACGAACGGCCTCGGGTAACCCGCGCATCTGTTTGCGGAATTCCTCCGTGGTCTCAGAAATCATGGGCAAGGTCCATCTTCCTCGTCTTCCCGCGGCGTCGCTCCGCGAGAGCCTGCCCGGCCAACTGTGCCAGTTCATGTTGCGAGGCGCTGAAGGACGCATCCCACTGACCCTCGGCATCCAACTCCGCCAACAGAAGACGCGCGATCGCGTTCTGCTGCCGCGCAGGCATGTCCGAGACCCGGTTGATCGCTTTTTCCAGTAACGCTGTCATGCCGGCATTAAACCCTGAAGCGCCCCGCCATTTCAATCGTTTTCTTAGCCCGATGGCCAACTCTTTGTCGCTGTATTCCGACATATCATTTCCGGGCATTACGCCTGAAACTGCGAGCTTTGCGAGCTGGTTTCAAGGCGGTGGTTCGGATTTCCCTTCTGTTGGTTTCAGATAGCCGTGCTTCCCGAACATGCTGTTGCTCATCCCGATGACCGCGCAGACCAAACTGAAGAGGATAACGCCGATATGCACCCCGTGTGCCCACAAAGAGAAGTGCCTGGAGAAGAATCCGGCAAGACCACCGATGGTCATCCCGAGGACTCCGACAATCGAAAGGACTTTGAAAACTCCGCGCTGATTCGGGAATGGATCGAATGACCACTTCTGGGGAGCGATGTCGAGTGAGCCAACAAACACAGAGAGGATACGACCGTACACCAGCGCGAACAACATGAACCAAGCAAAGGTCGGCCAAGACATGATTCTTTGAGGACCGAAGACAACGATGAGTACCCCGAACGTGAGACCCGCAATGCCGCCGAGTAGTTGGGCCGACCGGGTCGAGAAACACAGGCGAACGTCACATGACGGACACCGCATTCTCCACCCGCTTTCGCGGACCAACCTGCTCATGGGATACGGCTTTCCGCATGAAGGGCAGTTGAATCTGTTTTTCATCTTGAATCCGAACGTCAGCCTTGAGGTTCGCCGAGCTTGCGAGGCGTAACCTCCGAGGCTTGGTTCGCTGATTCCTTTGGTTTGAGTTCTGAATCAAAGTCCACCCCACAGACCGGGCAATGTTTGACCCTGCGCGGGAGTCCGCGCACAAACGGGGACTTGCCAAATCTCAGGATGGGACCGATCCACTCGGAACAGAAGGGGCAGACGATTCTGGTGGAGACGAAGATGCCTGCCAGAATTGCCAGAACGATGAACGCCAGGCAAGGAGCCATCAGGCTGGAATTCCTTTGCGATGCCACTGAACCCAGCAGGATTCCAACAAGGAACAATGGCATGGGCAGGAATCCCACGATTCCAGTCCGCTTCGCAATGTGTTCTCTTCCTGTCATTTTCTGTCAGCGAACAGTTCTTATCCGTCAAAAATATCATCCCGTCCGATACCGAAAAAAGGATGATATGCATCAAAAAGCCGGCGCGCCGGCTGCACACACGGATATTTCGACGCCCACGGATTCATCAAAAACCTCCCCACCCCTGATCGCTCCCCAACGTCAGGGGAAGGTTACACGACACGTCCCCTGGAAATCAAGACCGTTGTCGGACCCAAAAGCCACGTTCTCACGAACGCGGCTACGCGTAAAAGGCACAAGCTGGCTCGCCGCAGGGCGATCAAGTCGAACCGGGCGGTTAGCATCCACCCGTCCGGTTCGCCGGCTTTCGCCCTTCCGCAGGGGGCGCAAACTTCAGCACCCATGCCATTCCGGCAGTCAGCCTGGAACGCACGGCTGCCGGCACTTGCACCATGCATTGTCCGTTGTTCGCGACGCCGGAGAAGAGCGTATCGTCGAACGGCAGCATGGATATTCTGCCGCCCTTCTCCGGGATGTTCTCCGGCACGGTCACGCATTCAGGCATCGGCTCCATGTCATCGCCGGCCGGCACGATGGCGTACCGCGTGCCATCCCGCCCGGCGGTAAACAGGCAATTTCCCTGTTCGTAAGGCGCAATCGGCGCGGTGTTGTAGATGGCCTCCCCGTGCCGCTTCAGCCAATCCCCCACGCCGCACAGCCGTGTGACAATGCCGGACTCGAACTCGCCGCATTCGTCCGGCCCGATGCCAAGCAGGAGGTTCCCGCCTCGCGCGGCGGCGCGGCAGATGTATCGCACCAGCGCACCGGCGCTCTTCAGTTCGTCCCTGGGCGTGTAGTTCCAGTGTTTGCCGATGGGCATGCAGGCTTCCCACGGATAGGCCTGATGGCTGCCGGGCATGGAGCGTTCGCCCTCCGGCGTGATGTAATTCTCGTTGGCCCCCTTGACGCAGCGGTCGACAACCAGCAGACCCGGCTGATGCGCGCGCGCCATGGCGGCCAAGCCGTTCATGTCGATGTCCTGCGCATTCGTGGACGGGTTGACCTGTCCGCCGTCGAGCCAGAGAATGTCCATGTCTCCGTAGTTCTTCATCAGTTCTTCGACTTGTGCCCAGGTGAAGTCCTTGAATTTCTTCCAGAGCGCCGGATGTTTGCGCGGGTCGTAGTTGGCATTGCGGCCGACGAAGTGTTGGGCAAAATCCGGGGGGAACATCGGGAACTCGGGGCTCCAATACGACGGGGTGTTCCAGTCCGGCTTCGAAAAATACACGCCGACGCGGATGCCCCGCTTCCGAAGCGCGTCACCCACGGCTCTGACCGTGTCCGCGCCGGGCAGCCGGTGAAAGGGACAATTTTCCGAGGTCGTCTTGTAGTCCGTTTGCGCCGTATCCCACAGACAGAAGCCGTCGTGGTGCTTGGCCATGATCAGGGCGTATTTGACGCCGGACTCTTGAAGAATATCCGCCCATTTCTCGGGGTCGTACCGGGTTGGGTTGAAGGTTTTCTGCAGGGCCTCGTAGGAGGCTTTGTATTTCACATCGTCCTGCTCGCTTGCTTCCGGTTTACCGCGGATGCGATCGACGCGTTTGTTCCAGTCCCATCGTTCCGGGCACAACTGCCAGGAATCGATTCCCCATTGCGTGCAAGCCTGCCAGTCGAGCAAAACGCCGAACTTGAGGCCCTGCCACCGGGCCAGATTTTGGAGAACCAGGGGATCAACGGGCGGAGTGTAATTCCGGCTTGGCGCGTAGGCCCCGAATTCGCCATCGGCGGCGGGTGCTGTGCCACTCTTTTGCGTCATTTCATGGTCTCCCATACATGTCGAACGGCGGCGAACGTTACGCTCAGCATCAGCGGCGGCGCGCAGCGC
>JACQHI010000312.1 GCA_016199105.1 Lentisphaerota bacterium
TGGCAACCACATCGGGCGCCGCTGATAGCGCGAAGAATGCCGACTGGACACCACTCAAAGGCCGGGACGTGATCATCTGGCCGGACAACGACGCTGCCGGGTTCCGTTACGCCTACGAAGTCGTGAGGCAACTGACTGGCGTTGCGGCAAGCATCAAAGTCATCGACGTGACTGCCCTGGGCCTACGGGAGCATGGAGACGCGGTCGATTGGTTCGCCGGTGATCGTGAAGCGAGAGATTTGCAGGTGCTTATCGAGTCGGCGAAGGTCCCCGTCAACGGCACCGCCATCACGGACATCGCGTACCGGCGCGTTTCCGACATCCAGGCGCGCCCGATCCACTGGCTCTGGCCGGGGAAAATCGCGCGAGCAAAACCAACGTTGATCGCCGGCAATCCCGGCCTGGGTAAGAGCCAGATCACCGTTTCCCTCGCCGCGGTGGTTTCAACTGGCGGACACTGGCCGGTTGACCGGACACCCTGCGAGCCGGGTAACGTGGTCATTCTGTCGGCGGAGGACGCACCGGAGGACACCATCAAGCCCCGCCTTATGGCGGCCGGCGCGGATCTGGACCGCTGTTTCATCCTCGAAGGCGTGTACGACACCAAACAGGATGGCACGCAAGTGCGCAGAGCATTCACGCTGCGACGTGACATCGACCGGCTCGCCGCAATCCTGCGTGAGATTGGTAATGTCGCTTTGGTCATCGTCGATCCGATCAGCGCGTACCTGTCGGGGACAGATTCCCACAATAACGCAGAGGTCCGGGCCGCCCTCGCACCCCTGGCCGAACTGGCCGACCAGCACGGCGCCGCCATCGTCGTGGTGTCGCACTTAAACAAGGGCGGCGGCACCGACCCCTTGTGCCGCGTCACCGGCTCGCTTGCTTTCGTGGCAGCTGCTCGTGCAGCGTTTATCGTGACCGTAGACCCGGGCGATGAAAAGCGCCGACTGTTCCTAGCGATGAAGAACAATCTGGCCGAATGCCGCGAAGGTCTGGCGTTCCGGGTCGAGGGGTGCAAAGCCGGAAAGATAGAAACGTCGAGGGTGTCGTGGGAAGCAGAAGGAGTCACCATCACCGCAGACGAGGCCCTGAACCTCCTGCCGGATGATGGGCGGACGGCGCTAGATGACTGTAAAGAATGGCTAAAGGACTTCCTGCTATTTGGGGGACAGACGGAAAAGAACGAGATCATGAAGCACGGGGAAAAGCAGGGCTTCTCTGAGCGAACAATTCACCGGGCCCGCAAAGCTCTGAACTTAATCGTCGAGACCACCGGGTTCGGGCGGGAAAAGCGGAGCGCCTGGAGTCTCCTGGGTCAATCATGCCAGCCCCCCTGCCCACAGGTTGGCACGATTGAAACTTGGCAAGAAACCCGCGCTAATACAACGGCTCCGGGCGATGGCGATCCCCAATCGTGCCACGTGCCAGAGGTAGGCACGAATGGCATGGATGGGGCGCAAGTGGAGGAGGAGTTCTGATGGCCACGCCCACCGAGATCCTGGATCAGCTCTACCGCCACGGTGTCCAATTTCGAGCAGAGGGCAATCGGTTGATCGCAAAGTCGAAGTCGCCGCTGACCGATGACACTCGGGAACTGATCCGCCAGAACAAGCCGGCCATCCTCTACGAGCTGTCCCGCACGTCCGCGCACGATGCCACCGCACGCGGCGGTGACGCCCAGGACCGGCAAATGCCCGCGTCCCATCGCCGCGTCTGGGCGATGCTCATGACGAATCCCGCCAAGCAGTACGTGTTCGACGTGCTGGATCCCGATTCCGATCCAGTGCGGGTGACGGTGGCAGTCAGGGGAATTGGCACGTGCGACCTCTTAATCGCCCGCAGCCGATGGGATCCGGGCAAATTTATGCAGCTTATCTCCGCCCCCGCGACGGTCCGCAACTGATGCCTTGGCAAACGGAAGTCAGCCAAATCGGAATCAGGCGATCGCTCCGGCGGTGTCTCGCCCCCCTTGGAAGTTCAGGGCACGCTCGACGTGGTGGATGGCGCATGGCGTGGATACCAATGTTCACCCGAAAAACAGACACGGATCCGGTAAGGCATGAAACGGCTGGTTGAATCTTGGATCGAGGCGGAGAAGAGCCGGGGAAACAGCCTGGCGGCAGCGATCAGGAGGTTGAATGAATCCCGCCGCATGCACGTCACGCACTCGCGTGTATCCGAATGGCGCCGCGGCATTCATGCCCCGTCCCATGTCGTCTTGTCCTATATGCTGTGCCGGACCTTGCCATGGGCATTAGGACAGGTCGGGCTCGATGTCTCCGCAGAGCAACTCAACGACCTTTCCGGGTTGTTTTGGCAGATCAGGAAACAGCGGGACGGGCGGGTCTTTTTCGAATTGACGTAGGCCACCGGCTACGTCGGTCGGCGAAGAGTCGCAGGCGGAGTTTAATTCGACGACGTAGAGGAGGAGTGAATGCAGGGACTGAAAAAAGCTGAACGTGGGGCAGTGGCCTGTGCGGGGAAACGTATCAATGCAATGTCACGCGTGACGTGTGATACATGCGGTGGGCCAGCCAGCAACGTGGCCGATGGCGCGCTGGTCAGCGGGGACGCGGCATGAGAGTATTGTCCCGGATGCAGCGGATCGAAATCTTTGCGCAAGCATTGGTGGAGGGGGCCACCCAGTCGGACGCGTACAGAAAAGCGTACCCGAAGGCCGAA
>JACQHI010000311.1 GCA_016199105.1 Lentisphaerota bacterium
CCCGACTCTCCGAGAGGTCGGGATGAAACCTGGGAAAAAACAAAAGCGGACCCGCCTGAACTGCCGGAAGGTGTTCATGCGCACACGCATTACCGGCGAAGTTCCACGCTGTAACCGGTGAACTGGATCGACACCGGATTGGGTTCGCCCCGGCGGTGAACGAGATGTCCTTCCTTGTCCAAAACGCGGAAGGTGATTTTGGACGGGAGCTGAAGTCCTTTCTGGACGGTGTAGGTCAGGGTGATCTGGCTGCGCTCGACCAGGCGATCCAGGGTGTCGTATTTGGCGATGTCCAGGCTCTTGAGGATCCAGTACTTGCGGTCGATTTTGTCGCTGACGACGGCGGTTTGTTCGCGGCCTTGCGGCGTGGTTTTGTTGATCGTTTGAATGCGGCCGTCGCGGTTGAGGGTGAGTTCCACGCTTACACGGGACCGGGCGGCGCCCGCCCCGGCGTCGCGGCCCACGGGTTTGCCGTCGAGCCCGACCCGATCCCTCGACTCGATCACGAGCTGCCGCTGGGGCGCGTTCCCGGCGGTGGTGCGAAGCGAGACGGTTGCGTTCCGTTCGAGTTTGTCGGGATCGAGCACGGACGGAACGGCATTGAGGGCGCCGAAGATCGCATTGAGAACGCCCTGGGCCAGCAAGGCATACGCGGCGATTCCGCCCCGGGCATCCGCTCCGTATTCCGGGGGGATGTCCTGGGCCCTCACCGTCACGGGCTTGCCCGGCACGACAATCGCCTCGAAGTGCGTCCGGCCGAGAATGGTCCGGACGGTTTTGTCGAAGGAATCGAGGATTTCGTGGCTCTGAAAGAGGCAGGAGGAGCGAGCCAGGCCCGCCCGTTCCAGATCGTAGTAGTCTTCGGAGAGGGCGCGCAGCAGGCTTCGCGGGTCATCGGACGCCGCCGCCGAGGCGGGAAGGGATTGGGCCGGCGCGGGCTGTTGGCCGATCCCCATTGCCAGTGGAAGCCCCACCGCCAAAATCAGCCATGCACAGGTCTTCATATCCGGTTATCACACCAGAAGTGCCGTCGGAATTCAAGAGAAACTCTCCGCCTGTTGCGGGCGTTTTCCCTGGAGGGCGGCTGGCGTGCCTGCCGAAGCCTCTTGGCGAAGGCATGGCCTCAGCCGCTGTCCGGTGTCGAAATGCGTGTGTGAGCAAGTGCCATTGGTCAGCAGCTAAAAACGCATTGGCGTGTCTTCGGTATTTGGGTAGGATGCCGGACATGCCGATTCACCGGCGCGGCTGCGCAAACACAAGCCGGGAACTATTCCTAAGATTATGAAAAATTGTAAAAAAATCGTCATCGTTGGCGGCGTGGCGGGCGGGGCGTCGGCGGCCGCGCGGGCGCGCCGGCTTTCGGAGGAGGCGGAGATTATCCTTGTCGAACGGGGCGAACACATCTCGTTCGCGAATTGCGGGCTTCCCTATCATATCGGGAGCGTCATCCGGGAACGCGACCGGCTCCTGATCCAGACGCCCGAATCCCTGAAGCGGCGGTTCGGAATCGAGGTCCGCATCCGGACCGAGGCGCTCCGCATCGACCGCGCGCGCAGGGAGCTCGTGCTCAAGGATCTCGTCACGGGCGTCGAAAAGGCCGAATCGTATGAGGCGTTGATCCTCAGTCCCGGCGCGGCCCCGGTGCGTCCGCCTGTGCCGGGCCTGGACAACCCCCGCGTGTTGACCCTCCGGAATATGGCGGATATGGATGCGATCATCCGGGTGCTGGAGACGGACAAGCCGGATCATGCCGTGGTCATGGGCGGCGGGTATATCGGGCTGGAAATGGCCGAGGCATTGCGGGAACGGAAGCTCGCGGTTGCGCTGGTGGAGATGACGGGGCAGGTCATGGGTCCGGTGGATCCCGAAATGGCCGTTCCGCTTCACCAGGAGCTGATTCGCAACGGAGTGGACCTGCGGCTGAACTCGACGGTGAGCGCCATCAGGCCGGCGGACCGTGGCCTGGACGTCGAGCTGACGCCGGGGGCAGCCATCCGGACCGGACTCGTAATCGTGGCGACCGGCGTCAAGCCGGATGTCGCGCTGGCCCGCGCGGCGGGGCTCGAGATCGGTCCCAGCGGCGGTATCGTGGTGGACGACCGCATGCGAACGAGCGATCCGGCGATTTTCGCCGTGGGCGACGCCGTGGAGGTCACGGATTTTGTCGGCGGTTTCAAAACGCTGATCCCGCTGGCCGGTCCGGCCAACCGGCAGGGACGGATCGCGGCCGACGCCATCTTCGGCCGCGACAGCGTGTATCGGAAAACACAGGGCACGGCGATCTGCAAGGTGTTCGGGCTGGCGATCGGCATGACGGGGCTCAGCGAGAAGATGCTGAAGAAGACCGGCCGTGCCCATGAAAAAATTTACATCCATGCGGCCAACCACGCGGGTTACTATCCCAACGGCGTGTCGATCAGTCTGAAACTCCTGTTCGAGCCGGCCAATGGGAACATCCTCGGGGCGCAGGCGGTGGGGGCGGACGGCGTGGACAAGCGGATTGACGTGATCGCCATGGCGTTGCGCGGCGGACTCACGGTGCGGGATCTCGCCGACGCCGAGCTGGCCTATGCGCCGCCCTACGGGTCCGCGAAGGATCCGGTGAATATCGCCGGGTTCGTGGCGTCCAATGTGTTGCGGGGCGATATGCGCCTGTGCCACAGCGGGGATCTGCTGGCGCCGAAGCCGGACCAGGCGATTCTGGACGTGCGCACGCCGGGCGAATGCAAGGCGGGGACCATTCCGGGGTCCGTCAACATTCCGGTCGACCAGTTGCGCGAGCGGCTGGCGGAGCTTCCGCGCGACAAGGAATTGCTGGTCTATTGCCAGGTCGGCTTGCGCGGTTACCTGGCGTGCCGGATCCTGGTGCAGCGCGGCTTCCGGTGCCGGAACCTGACGGGCGGCTACAAGACGTTCCAGATGGCGACCGCAAGCGCGAATCCAACAAACAAGGGGGGCGGACGATGAAAAGGCGGGTGTTTCTTTTCGTCTTGTCGGGACTGGCGGCGCTGGGGGGAACGGAGAAAAGCGGGGACGCGGCCGAGCCCGATCTTAATTTTACCAAGCGAGGCTCTTGCAAAACCCCTCACGCCGTCCGCCTGCGGCGGCCATCGCGAGGGACTTTGTAAGTGAAAATGGTGGAAACGGGCGCGGTTCGGGTATCGCGAACGGTTGACGCCTCGAAATCCACCGATTTTTTGAACACTCCGTCCGTCCCGTATGTGGAACCGGCGTTTCCGGTGCGACTCTGCGCTGGGAATCGAGCTACCCGAGCATTCTGATTACAAAACGCCACACCAAGCAAGCCGACAGGCACAGCTTGACGGGGGGTTTTGCAAGAGCCTCACTGGGTTTGCGCCACCAATTTGCTCGGACCCAGTGTTTTCAGCCTGGGCGCTACCGGCTTCATTCAACAGGCCGGGTCGGTGGTCAACGATTACAACGGCGATGGCCGGAGCGACTTGGCGCTGTTCGACAACAACACCCCTTCGACAGGCTCAGGGCAGGCCGGCGCCTGGTACATCCAGACCCTGTCGGGCACGCAGGTGCTGTGGGCGGCGAGCTGGGGTTGGCCGGGGGCACAACCTGTGCCTGGCGACTACGACGGGGATGGCGTCAGCGACATCGCCGTCTTCGATCAGAATACCGGCGCGTGGTCTATCAGGACGCTGGGGGGGAGTGTCGAGGCGTGGGGAGTGTCGTGGGGATGGAGTGGGGCGGAGCCGGTGTCGGGCGATTATGATGGAGATGGGCTCGACGATCTGGCGGTGTTCGACAGCAACACCGGGTATTGGTACATCCGAACTGTGTCCGGAACTATCCTCGTCTGGGCGCTCCCGTGGGGCTGGCCGGGCGCCGTTCCGGTCGGGGAGTAGGAGAGGGTTGGGGAGATCGGTGATCGGTTGTAGGTGGTAGGTGATGGGTGTTAGCCCTGCTTTCGCAGGGCTAGCTCAAGGGCCATGAGCCTGCCGAATGGCGCGCGCCCTACAGGAACCCGTCCTACTGCTCTCCCCTGTAACGGTGAACCGTCCCGCCTGCAACGCTGAGCACCCGCCTGCAATCCGCCAACCGGCGGATAGCACTGCGGGCAGGTGAACTCTGAACCCTGATAAAAATATTTTTTCTTTTACAGATTGAAATCGCCTTCAGGCGGGTCAACAATGCTCCCCGTTTTACCTGAAGGAGATTTCCGTGAAGACTTCGTTCGGCTACGCGAAAACGCTTTTCGATCGCAACACCCATCCCCGCCTCTTTATCGGTCCTGACGACGTGTCGCGCCTGAAGCGTTGTATTCACTCCGGCGCCGGACGGAAAGTCATGGACGTCATCCGCCGCCGGACCGAACCGTTCATCGAGAGCGCCCTGGCGGTGGACGATCTGGCCGGATACCTCGCCGGCAAGGAGACGTATCAGCAAGGGGCCGATATTTTCGGCGCCATGCACGACATCGCCCTGATCGCGCTTCTGGACGGGAATCCGCGCGCGCTGGAGACCGCGCGCCGCATGCTGGTAAGCCTGCCGGACGCCTGCCCGAATTTTCACTACGATATTTTCGTTCATGGCCGGATCTTTTACAGTCTCCTCGCCTGGGATCTGCTCTATCACCAGCTTTCCCGCGGGGATCGCGACAAATTCATGCACTGGGCTTTGGAAACACAGGTCGCCGACATCATCCGGGACCGCCGTCCTACGGTTTACAAGAGAGCCGGCGTGAATCTCGAGTACGGGAAGATCCTGCCGGCGATTCTGATGGTTCTGGCGTTCCGCCATGAGCCCGGCGCGCCTCCGCTGGATGACAGCCTCAAGGAAATGATTTCCTTTTTCGAGGCCGTCATCAACACGGCCATTTCATCGGACGGCTATCCCGAGGAGGATACCGGTTACGGCACCGATTTCCTGTGCTTCATCTTCCGCACGGCGGAAGCGCTCCGGCGCGCGGGCGAGTTCGACGCCCTGAAAACGTGTCCGAGGCTGGCGGAATCCGGCCGGGCCCTCCTGCAAATCGTGGAACCCTGGGGCGACCGGCTGGTCACGACGGGCGATGCGGGCGATCATTTCTGGGGGCGTCAACATGTGTTGCCGCGGCTGGCGGCGGAGACGAAGGATCCGGCGCTGCTCTGGCTCCTCGGCAAGCTTCGGTATGAAACGGACGACGTGGAATTCGCGCCCGGTTTCCGCGTGCCGGCGGATGCGATGACGCTGATGGTCCTGGAGGATTTGAAGCGGCCGGTGTCTCCCGAAAAAGCCCGCGTTCCCCTCGCGTTCCGGGATCGGCGGCGCGGCATCGTTTCGTTCCGGAGCGGCTGGCGGGCCGACGATACCCTGGTGGTGTTCGACGGCGCCCAGCGCAGTCCCGGCGCCCAGGGCCATTTCCACGCCAGCGGCGGTCATTTTTCGCTCTCGGCGCTGGGCGAATATTTCGCCGTGGATACCGGGCGCTACAACATGGATCAGGACCAGCACAACCTGGTGCTGGTGGACGGGAAGAGCGGGCATCCGTCCCACGGACAATGGGTTCAAACGTATCAGGACGGTCTTCTCATCGATTATCAACCGGCCGCGTTTTGCGATTTCGCCGCCGTGGACAGCTCCCATCAGCACGACTGTTACTGGGCGCGCCGTTATCTCGGTCTGGTGAAGGGACGGGGTCTGCCCGCGTATATCTGGATCGTGGAGGACATCAATCCGCCGCGGCGGACCAACGATGTTCGCGAATTCTGGTGGTCCCTCAACACGTCGCCGGAGAACACGATTGAACTGCGCGGGCAATCCGCGGCGATCCGCGGGTGGCGGCACGGCAACTTTTTGGACGTGCATTTCGCGTTGCCGGATCCGAAGGCGTATCCTCAGCCGCATACCCTGACCCTGGCGCAGGATATTCAGGCCGGGGGATCCTTCAAGTACCTGGATGCCCATGAGACCGCGAAAAAATTCAAGCAGCCGAGGGACATGCTGTATCATTCCATTTACGAACGGCCACGAGTGATGGCCAAAGTGTCGGGCTGGAATGGGCGGTTCATGTCGGTGCTGTTGCCGCGAAGGAAGGATGAACAGCCGCTCATGGTGGAGCGCCTGCCGTCGGTGGACAATTCGCTGGCGGTTTCCATCGCCTCGGAGTCGGTGGTTGACACGGTGATATTCGCCTATGAGCACCAACTTTTGGAGGCGGTCCCGACTCTCGAAGAGGCCGGGATTTCGGGGCGCGGCCAATGGTGTGTGGTGCGGCGGGCCCGGAAATCGGGGAAGGCCCTGGCTTGGACGCTCGGCAACGGCACCCGGCTTTCCGTCGGCGGCCGGAATTTGCCGGTCGAGGTCTGAATGTGTGTGATTTGGGCGCGAAAAAAAGACGCGCCATGAAGGAAAAACGCCATTTATCAGGCGTTTTTCCAGGGCGAAAAAAAATATTATTTTTTTTCTTGTGCGCCCCCATCTGTGGTGTTACCAATGTGCCGTATTTTAAAAATACACCATATCTTGTGGCATGTAAAAATTGCTTTTTTGTTGGGTTTTTATTAAAAAATTGAGTACCTGGAGAATGGCGTTATGCTCGAAAATCGTGAATCCGTTGACCTGCCCTTGAATCTGGATACCATGGACCTTAAAGACAGGCCGTCCCGGCCTGTCGGCGTGAAGGCGAAAACGGTGAAAAAAGAAACATCCGGAAAAGGCAAGGGCATGCGCATTCCCCGGCTTTTTACCCACGAAGGCACCAGTCCCTTCGATGAAATCGAATGGGAACGCCGCAAGGCGGCCATCAAGAACGACAAGGGAGAGGTGGTGTTCGAAGAGGACAACGCCGAGGTGCCCAAAAGCTGGTCCATGCTGGCGACGAACGTGGTGGCGTCCAAGTATTTTTACGGCGCCCGCGGAACGGACATCCAGGAAAAGTCCGTGCGGCAGTTGATTCACCGCGTGGTCCGAACGATCGCCGACTGGGGGTTGCAGGACGGTTATTTTCACTCGAAAGAAGACGCCGAGATCTTCTACAACGAACTGGCCTGGCTCTGCGTGAACCAGTACGGCTCTTTCAACAGCCCGGTCTGGTTCAACGTGGGACTTCACCAGGTGTATGGGCTGTCGTCCGGCAACAAGGCGAGTTTTCGCTGGAGCGCGGAGAAGGGCGAGGTCGAGCGCACGGACGATTCCTACAAGCATCCCCAGGCGTCCGCCTGCTTCATCCAGGCCGTGGAGGACACGATGGAGGACATCATGCGCCTCGCCAGCGCGGAGGCCATGTTGTTCAAGTACGGGTCCGGGACGGGGACGGATCTCAGCACCATCCGGAGCAGCCGTGAAAAACTGTCCGGCGGCGGCACGCCCTCCGGGCCGCTGAGTTTCATGCGGGTGTTCGACCAGGTGGCGGCCGTGATCAAGTCCGGCGGCAAGACGCGGCGCGCGGCGAAGATGCAGAGCCTGAAGATCGATCATCCCGACATCGTGGATTTCATCGGTTGCAAGGTCAACGAGGAGAAAAAAGCGCACGCGCTGATCGGCGCCGGCTATGACGGTTCGCTGAACGGCGAGGCCTACGCCTCGGTGATGTTCCAGAACGCGAACCTGTCGGTCCGGGTTTCGGACGAATTCATGAACGCCGTCGTGGCCGATTCGGTCTGGCATACGCGGGCGGTGACGACGGGCCAGATCGTGGATGTGCTGGAGGCGCGCAAACTCATGCGGACCATGGCGGAAGCCGCGCATGAGTGCGGCGACCCGGGCGTGCAGTACGACAG
>JACQHI010000319.1 GCA_016199105.1 Lentisphaerota bacterium
CAGGCTGATCAGCGTCGCGGTTTGGAGGTTCATCTGATCCGTGGCACGACTGAGCACATAGATCGCGGCGCCAAGAACCAAGAAAAAAATCAGCTTGTCACGCATGATGACGATGGCCGGGCGCGGGCCCATCCGCCATGTCCCGGCCTCTCGGAGGGTCGGGACGACGGCGGGCGGGCCCCGTCTATTCGCGGCGGCCGTAGAACGTCCGGTAATGGAAGAATTCGGGATTGTTCGCCCAAGAGGCCCGCAGCCCGTTCAAGACCATCCCCTTGATGACGGTGCCGGCTTTTTGAAGCGACGCCACCGCCCGGCGCACCGATTCGCGGGCGGTTTCGCCGACCTCATACACGATCATGGTCTGCTTGACGATCGAGGCCAGAATGACGCTGTCCGGAACAGGCAGCACGGGAGGGGCATCCACCAGAACCAGATCGAAGGCGGCCATCCATTCGCGAATCAGATCCTTGAGCATGGGCTGGGAAAGCCACTCGGCCGGATGCACGGTCCGCCCGCCGCACGTGATGAAAAACAGGTTGTCCATGCCGGCCGCGGTCGCCAACGAGGCTGTGGCGGGGCCGCCCAGGGCCACATCGCGATAATCCTTGATCGCGTCGCGCCAGGGGATATCGCCCACCAAAATATCGGACAAGCCTTCGTTTCTCTGGAGCCCGAATATCCGGCAAATCTGGGGACGTCTCATGTTGGCGTTGACCAGCAGCACGCGCTTTCCACCCTGGGCGAAGGCCACCGCCAGATTGACATTGGTCGTCGTCTTGCCCTCGCCCGGGGCGGCGCTGGTCACCAGCAGGGCATTCGATCCGGGCTGCAGATCGAGCTGGAGATTGGTGCGGAGCGTCCGGTACGCCTCGGTGGCGGGCGACCGCGGGTAAAAAGGAACCACGAGTTCGGAGGGACGGAGCTTGGCCGCGCTGGGCCGGCCGAAGGCGGTCAGGAGCGAATCCTTCGCTTGTTTCCAATGGACGCGAAGGGATCGCACATGGAACGTCTGTTGCAGCCAATTGACCAACCGGCTGCGGCTCACGGGAACGATCACATCGTAATGCGAAAACCAGGGAATCACGCCCAGCACATGCAGGTGGAAGAGCTCCTCGATTTCCGAGATGGTGCGGACCGAGGTGTCCATCGTGTCGCGAACGAAAGCCATGGCCACGCCGAGAATAAGCCCCAGCAGGGCGCCCGCCACCGTTTTTCTCCACTTGCCCGTGGTGATGGGGACGCCCTCGGAAGCGGGTTCGATCACCATCACGATTTCGCTTTTCTTGTTGACGGCGATCTTCGCTTCCTCGATGCGGCGGGAGAAAAAGACCTCGATCTCCTTGATGATGGCCTTGTAGCTTTCGTACTGGTCCAGTTGATTGCGTTTGTCGAAATCGGCCTGCAGCGTTTGGGCGATGTTCGTCTCGATTTGGCCAATCTGGCCCTTCAGGTTGACGATTTCCGGGTATTCCTCCGTGTAGTTGCCGGAAATCCTGAGATCGTGCAGGCGGGCCTGAAAATCGGACAGACGACGCCGCATCGCGGTCAGTTGATCGAATTCGCCGGAGCCGATGACACTGGGGCCCAGGCTCTGGAGCACCTGGGACTGGCGTTTCCGGAAATCCGTCATCAGCTTGTCGTAGGACTCCTTGATGGATTCGAACACATCCTGGGCGTTCTTCTGGATCGCATAATCGTGTTGCCGGATGAAGGCCAGCACGACCGCTTCGCAGCGGCGCTTGGACTGTTCCGGAACGGCGCCGCTCGTGATGATGTCGAGGAGATCGGTGTCCTTGATGCGCTCGACGCTCACCGCGCCATGCACGGCCCGGATATCGGCGTCGGCCGGGGTCTGGGGCGCCGTGAGGATGGCGGCGGCGTTGCTGGCCACCAGGTAACTCTTGATTTCAAACACATAATTCTGGATCGGATCGCCGCTGCTCACCATCACCTGGTCCAGCAGTTCCGCCAGATTGACCTGCCGCTGAACCTTGATGCGCGCCCGGCTTTCGTAGATCGGCCGTTCCCTCAGCGCCCAGCCGTACGTCAAAATCGTGACGAGCACGACGACCATGGCAATGAGCCATTTGCGCCGCAAAATGACTTCCAGGTAATCCGTGAAAACCAGTTCTTCTCTTGCCATAACGACTCAAGTCTATTGCTGCCCGCTGACACGATCGTAAACGTAAATGGAGTCCCGCACCGCCATGACCGGGAGGAGCATCGTGGTGATGAAATCGGCCACGGCCCACATCTTCTTGGGCGCCACATAGACGGCGTCGTTGGCCGCCATCAATACGTTATCCTCCAGATTGCGCCCCAGAAAAATATTCTTCATGTTGATGCGCTTGACGATGGGTTTGGCGGCATCGCCACGAACCAGATAAATCAGGGGATGCGCGTAATGCTCGAAGCCCCCGGCCATGGCAAGGGCATCCCGCAGATGCAAGCCCTGGGTCATGGGATAGAGACCGGGCCGCGCGACACGCCCCAGGATGACCAGATGGTTGCCCACTTCGACCATCGTCTGGCGATCGGTGCCCAGGGTCTTTTCGCCATGCTTGAGCACCACCACCTGCACCTCTTTCAGCATCCGCAAAAAACGGGTCTGCAATTCCGTCTGGACATCCCGGGGCTCGCGATTCAGCACATGGATGTTGCCGACATAGGGAAGAAACAGGTCGCCGGATTCCTGGACCACGAGTTCCATCGGAAAACCGGACAATTGGGAGACCCGGTCCTTCAGCCAGACTTGAAGCGTCATCCGGTCCCCCACCTTGAACAGCAGGGCGTTCCCACTGGCGTCGGGCGAGGGAACCGCGACATTTTTTTTCCCGTCCAACCCCTCCAGAATCTGCCGCCCCTGCTCCGCCAGAAGGTTCATCTCCGCCTGTGCCGGGTCCACAGCGACGCTCGCTTGTCGTGCGTCCGAATCCGCGGTCCGGCAGCCGGTCATCGCCAGTATTCCGGACAGCGCCAGGGCCGGCATGAAGGCAGGGAGGTTCATGTCAGCCCGCCCGATCGTTTCTCATGGAGGGGCTTCTCCAGCGCGCTTGTCCCGCGTTTCGCGGGATCGCCGGACCGGCCGGAGAGCGATTCGTGGGGATAGGCGAGGGTTCGCACAACGGACAGCAGCCGGTTCTGCTGCAAATCGAGTATTTTTTCCTGCTCGGGCCGGTTCCCTTGCCCGTCCACGATCACCTTGACGATCGGCCGCAGAGGCATGTCCGTATTCTGCCGGATCACGGCGCCGATGACCCGGTTGTCGAGCTCCACCACGGAGCCGACGGGATAAAAACCCACGATGGAAATCATCGCCTTCAAAAGTCCGTCGTCGAACGCCTGCCGGTATTGCTGCAGGAGCCCATGCATATCGTTCGCCGGAGCGGCGCCGGACTTGCTCGTCTGGGTTTCGATGCTCAATTCAATGACCATAATTTCAAAGACATTGGAGACGGCCACGATCTGGCTGGTCATCGGAAATTCCTCGCCCTCGGACGCCGCCGGAAAACCCAGTCCGTCGAGCCGCCGGTGATGATCGTGAATCATGCGGACGACATGTTCGGGAGCGCCGATTTTCCGAACCATGTCGACGCCTTCCGTGACGTGACTCTGATATCGGGGATCGTTGTCCATGTCGAGCCGCTCGACGCCTTCCGGGTGCAGGATCAACCCCACATCGTGCAGAAGCGCCGCCCCCCCTATTTCCTGAATGGAACTGTCGAGCCCCTTCATCTGGCGAGCCAGATCCATGGCGAGAATCGCGGTGTAAAGGCTGTGCCAGAGCAGGCGTTCCTTCCGCACCCGGTGCCGCTGCAAATAGAGCAGGATGTTGTGGTCGTCGGAAACGATATGGGCGATATCCATGGCAATGCTCTTGACCATGGGCCAGAGCATTTCGCGCTCATCCTGGCTGGAATCGCCCTGCTCGTAGAGCATCTTGCTGAACACCGTGCCCAGACATGCCTTGGCGTTTTCCAGAACCAGGTTCCGATTATCCGAAATCGGGATCCCCATCTGCCGGGCGGCTTCGTAAATCCCGGCGGGATTCGCATCGAATCCGGATTCCTCCTCACCCGGCGCCGGCACGTCCACATGCCTCCAGGCGTTGCCCGCCACGCCGATGGAGGGGCTCTTCACGGAAGCCGCCGCCGCTCTGTGCGGCATGGCGGATAAGCCCCTGCCCGCAGTGCTACGCTCAGCGTTGCGGGCGGGGGAGCCGGCCATGCGCCCGTCGGGGAGCGGCCTTTTGGCGGCGGGCGCGCCCGGCGCCGCCGGGGGCTTGGCCGCGGAGGCCGGCATCAAGTCTTGATCCTTGAGATATTTGCTCAGTTTCATAATGCCCCCACGGGGGAGTCCCGTCGTCCGTCGCCACTCAGGCTTCCCCGGCGGCGTCGGAAAGCCATTCGTCCAGCAAGCGGTCGAATTCCCGCATCGTGAAATCCTTCTTTTCGATGACGGCATTCACCTGCCGCAGCATCTTTTCGCGCTCTTTCCCGGAAAGCACCGCGCCGGTCAGGACGATGATGGGCTTGCCCTTGGTCTGGGGCTTGTCCCGAAGCGTCTGTAAAATATCCCAGCCGGTGATGCTGGGCAGAATCAGATCGAGCAGAAAGAGGTCGTAATCCAACGCGCCATTGACGAGAATCGCGTTGATTTCCTGGCCGTTCGCGGCCACGACGGCTTCAGCGCCCCGGCTTTCCACCAGTTTGCGAAGCAACTGCTGGACAACAGGGTCGTCATCCATAATCAAGACTTTGCGGCGCGGATTCATGAGTGGTTTTTCGGCATTACGCCCGCTCCCGGCCGGCCTCCAGCACTTCCTCGACGCCAATCTGTTTTTTTCCCGTCAAGGACCCGATCAGGAGACAGAGGTCGCACAGGGCATTGACCTCCCGGGGATTGCCCTTGCTGAGCTTTTCGATTTCGCCCACCCCGGCATCGCTGAAAATGCTTCCGTCATTGCCGGCCGTCTTCAGCCGAAAGGCAATGTAGTGGCGCACTTCATCCGCCTGGAGATTGGGAATGTGATATTTCAAGCCGACCCGCTGCATCATTTGCGGAATGGACTTCATCATATCCCCGAATTCCGTCTGGCCGGCGAACACCAGGGTCAAGGGAGGACGTCCTCCCACCTGATGATTCAGGAGAAGCCGCAGATCCTCCAGCACCGACGTACTAAGGATATTCTGCGACTCGTCGAAAAAAGCCACGCAATGCCGTCCCGTGGAGGCGTGGCGGGCCAGCACGTCGTTGAAGGCATGGAGCACATCATAGGTGAATCGGGAGGGAATATCCTCCCCAATCTGGAAGGCGATTTCACGCGTCAGGTCAATGGATTCCATCCTGGGATTGGATATGAAAGCGACTTTATATTCGTTCGGGGGAAGCCTGCCGATCACGGTTTCGCAAACCAGGGTTTTGCCGGTCCCGTAATCGCCCGTCAGCAAGACAATCGTTTTGCGGGTCTTCACCCCAAAAAGGATGCGGGTAATGGCCTCCAAATGACCGCCGGACTCGAAGAAAAAGCGGGGGTCCGCCGTATTATCGAACGGCAACTCCTTCAATCCCCAGTATTCAAGGTACATGTCATCACCCCCGCCAAAGTGGGCAACGCCCACAACCCAGTGAAGTTGTTAACTACGAAACACGCGAAATACACG
Source organism: Lentisphaerota bacterium (assembly GCA_016199105.1). Classification (GTDB taxonomy): domain Bacteria; phylum Verrucomicrobiota; class Kiritimatiellia; order JAAZAB01; family JAAZAB01; genus JACQHI01. The sequence goes on from JACQHI010000319.1 coordinate 5,664, forward strand.
AAAAATGAAGATGTTATACGAAGCCAGATTGAAATTCCAATGTCTTCAAGGTGAAAAATTCTTGTCAGCATACTTCTCTATCGAAAAAAGTCAATCCTGTTTCTCCCTTATTCCGTCTGCGTCAAACGGATGCAACGACAATGCGTCCGCTGAAAGGAGCCAGCCAAATATGGCCTTTTCCGTCATATACCAGAATGCGATTGCCCGTGGCCAGTTCATGGGCGTCCCCATGAGTCCACGAAAAAGACAGCTTCTTCAGCGTGGGCGTGGGGTTAAAGGCGCAAAACCCGCCTTCATAATGCTTTACAAGGATATCGTCCTTCATTTCGGTTGTAGTGACCGGTTTCTTAAGGTCAAGACGGTAAAAATCCGACGTCCATGCCGCCTGCCGATCTTCAGCTTCGAAACAAAGCGCCCCCTCTTGTGCTCCTTGAAACCGATTTCGGGCGGCAAACCGGGTCAAAAAGGTCCGATCCAGAACCGTGTTGCCGTCACAAAACGCCATGTCCAAAATCCAGAACAGGGCCAGTGCGGAATAAGCATCCTCCCGCAGAGCCCGCCCGGTATAGCCCAGGTAGCTGATCCCGATCGGCTGTGCGTTGACCTCCCTGGCGTCCCGTTGAAACCGGGCGAGGTTATCGCGGCAGTCGGCGCGCGTGAAAAAGGTCATATCCCAGCCCCAACTGAAAAAGAAACTTTCCATGCAATAGGCATCCACGCGGTCCAGAATGGCTTTGTTCCTCGTTCCATTAACGACGAACAGATTCGTCGGGCGGTTGGCATGAACGATATCGGCCGCCTCCAAGACAAGCCGTGTAAAGGCCGCTTCCGTTTCGGGCGGGAATTCCCCCTTTCTCCATCCCTTTTCGTGCTCGGCCCCCTCCTGGATATGCACGTTGTCCAGAAAGCACCCGTCGAAACCGGCGGACAGGAGAGCCCGAACCCCATCAAGACAGGCATTGCGATAACCGTCCACCGTCTGCAGCGTTCGATTCCAGCCTGCCGCGTAACCGTCGTTATTAAAGGGTCTTCGCGGCCGACCGGCCTCATCGCGAGCCAGGAACTCGGGATGCCGATCCGCGGCCACATTCTGCCAGAACGGGTTCACGAGGCATTCGCTCCGGGCGGGCGAACCCGTATCCCAATCGGGCGACTCGTCCAGTTCCCGCACCGTCGGCGCCTTGTAGAACGAGATATACGGGATCACACGATGGCCCGCCTTCTTCAATTCACCCGCCCAACCGAGATGACGGAACGGATAACCGAGAATCACGACATCCGCGTTCTGGAACATGAGCCTTTCGGCTTCTGTCGGCAGATTCTTGCGATACCAGATTTGCACTCGTTTCATCGTCTCCATCCGCCGCCTCCCTGTAATGGGTTCTTGTCGTAAGGGACGATGAAGTAGGTCGGCCATTCTTGG
>JACQHI010000336.1 GCA_016199105.1 Lentisphaerota bacterium
ATCATTTCGACCGGCATTCGATTCTCCATTTTCTTGGACCATTAGCAGTGCAAGGGGCATACAAGTCTGCCCAAGCGCATGCGCTCCTGGCGGGTTAGCTTCTTAAGCGACGGCAGGTCTATTCGCGTTATTCGCGGGCACAACTTTAACTCCACCAACTTGCATCTTTTCGCGAAATTACCCCCGAACTTTCGGCGCAGTAACATATTATGGATCAATGAGTCAAAGCGGAAAGACGTAATGGCCGCAAAAGAACGCAAAGAACGCAGAGCGGGGCTTCATCTTTGTGCTCTTTGCGATCTCTCGCGGCTAATCACGTGGGACGGGCCAACGTCCCTCACAGGATCGGAAGAAAGTCCGGCGGGCAGTCCCGAGCGACCTGTCCGCCCTACAATGGAAGTTTCGGCGTGTGGCCAGGTGGCCGGTCAAAACCATCGCCCATACCGACTGGAAAGGGGTGGCAGGTAACGGGGCTTCAATTGGCGCACTGGGTCTTCCGCCACGATTCGCGATAGGTGCCGGCATGTTTTTCGATCCACAGAAGCGCTGCTTCGTTTCGCGACACTTCACGGTTCGCCCGGCCGCATTCGATCTGCCGGAATTTCTGAATGGCATCGAGTTCCGACTTCAAATACTTGCCCAGCATGGATTTCATGACCGTGTCCTCCGCCTGTTCGATTTGTGCACAAAAAGACAATTCGGAGGAAAAGCAGGTCGGATGCCACTGGAATCATGCGCGTTAAACGGCAGAACAGCAACCGGAACATTGTAGGCACATCTTATTTATAACAAAGCGTTTGCAACAGGAATAGACAACGCGTTGAATCTTGTTGGCGGAATTGCGCCGACCACTTCTCCCGCATCGCCCCGGATATGCGGTTTTCGCCGAAACCGTCGTCTTGCGGATGCATTGGCAAGGCATCCTGCCTCAAGAGGTAGCAGGGTAAATCTTGATTCTTGACGATGGTTCTTTACACGAGTAAGTTTCTTGACAGTACAACAGGCTGAATTTATCGCAGGCAAAGGAACGACAAAATGAGTACGCTAGCGGAAGTCACGAATGAGGCACTCGCCCTTTCCCTTGATGAGCGTGTGGTCCTGGCGCAACGCGTCTGGGACAGCATGGAGCACTTCGCGGGCCGAGAGGTTGAAAAGGCGTGGCGGGACGAGGTTGATCGGAGATGGCGGGAAATCGAGGAAGGCAAAGTCCAGTGCCTGCCGGCGGCGGACGTGATGAAACGCGCCCGCAAGAGCTTGAGGCGATGATTCTCGACTACCACCCGAAAGCATCGGACGAGTTGATCGAAGCGGCTGATTTCTACGAACGAAGGGAAACCGATCTGGGATACCGGTTTCTAGACACTGTCGAAGATTCGCTTGCGAGGCTGAAGGGTGAACCTCGCCTCGCGCCGCCCGATGAACAAGGACGGAGAAGGTATCTCATCCACGGCTTCCCGTACATCGTCATCTGCAGAATCGAAGGCGCCTTTTTGCATGTGCTGGCCATTGCCCACACGAGCCGGAAGCCCGGCTACTGGATGGCCAGAGATACCGCAAGCCGCTAGCCCTGCGAAAGCAGGGCTAGAATGCGCCGCTCCACGCGCCGGACCAGTGCATGAAGACCTGGCGGTTGGCGTGGGCGGCGATTTCGTCGGGCGTCCCTTTTACGGTTTCGCCGATGTATTTCCGGAGACTGTGTTCCACCGCGGCGAGCGGCGCTTGCGCGAGTTGCTCGCGGTTGTGCTCGTATTCGCTTCGCACGGGTTCGGTCCGCAAAGACTCACGGGGCTGGTCGCGATAGAGCCAGGCCAGCAGCGCGGCCCGGACCGCCCGCTCATACGCGGGCAGGCCGAACGCTTCCCTGAAGCCGCGTCCGACATTGTCGCAATGAAACGCCAGGTTCTCCGCCTGCCCCACCTCTTTCAACCGGCGCCCCTGATACTCCGGCGCCTCGGCCTTCCGTCGCACCTTGCTCAAAACGAGTTTTTCGAGGCTGCGGCCGAGCTTGTTGTCGGGCAAGGGCCGGCCGGCGGGGCGCGGCTCCGGCGCATAAAAGAAGGCGAGGTAGTCTTTCAGCGTTTCCGCGGTCAGCCCGAAACCGACCTGGGGCGAATACAGGTAGGCGGCGCCGAGTTCGTCGTAAAGCGCTTCGGCCGAAGGCCGGTCCGACGCGTTGCGCCGCAGGCACGCGGCGACAATCCCGGCCAGTTTCGCCGGAATGTCCGCGCACACGTCGGACGCCGGCGGCAAGGCGTTGGAGTCTATCAGGGCGCCCCGTTCCAACGCCGCGGTCACGTCGTCGTCCGCCGCGTTCGCCACGGGAACGGCCAGCGCGTTGAAGCCCACCAGCAGTTCCCGGATCAGGGCGCCCAGGCTGAAGACATCCGCCTTGAACAGTTGCGTCGGGGACAGCTCTTCGTCGCCGAGCACGATTTCCGGGGCGATATAGCCGACTTTGCCGACGATCAGCCCGTTGCAGGCTTCGGTCCCGGCGCCCCAATCCAGCAGCAGCGGCACGCCCGTGCGCTGCACCATGACGTTGTTCGGGCACAAATCGCGGTGCGCGATGCCGAGTTCCTGGGCATGCACCAGCACGCTCAGGATGCGGTGGAACACGAACGCCGTCAACTCGAAGGGAAGGAACTGGCCGCGGCCGATGTGATCCGCGTTCAGACTGGCGAGCGCATGCCCCTGAATAAACGGATAGACGAGAGCCCGGGTGCCGTCGGACATCTCGAGAATGTCCTCCACCGCGACGGCATAGGGATCGCCGCCCAACTGGTTGGACACCCTGGCCTCGCCGTGGAACTCGGCTTGAATGGCCTGCCGGTCGCCGCTTTCGCGCACGGAATTCGCATTGATGACCTTGATCGCCTTGTAGATGGGCGGCTGGATCGCGGGCTTGTGCGCCTTGAGCACGACGCCCGACCCGCCCTCCCCGACGATCGCGTCAACCACAAACCCCTGCGGCAGAACGTCGCCCGGATGATAGTTTTTCCGGCATTTGGACGCCAGCCGCACTTTCATGGCTCACCGCTTCCCGGTTAACCGCCGGTTCACGGCATCCAGATCGAAACGTTCCGGATCATAGCCATCGCCGACCCATTCCAGAAGCTCCTTCTGCTCCTCGGTCTTCTTCGGCGCCTTCAGCGCCTCCAGAATGTCGGAGTAGCCGGGGAAACTGCCGCAGTCTTCGGGCGGACAGGCCCGCGCGCCATCAAGACAGACGGGGTACTTGGCCTGCGAATCAAAGGGGAGAATCTTTTCGACCACGATGTCATGCTCCCAGCTATCGCCCGGATCGTACTCGTACATGAACTTCTGCTTCGGCTGTCCGGCGACATCGCGAAGC
>JACQHI010000313.1 GCA_016199105.1 Lentisphaerota bacterium
CTTGTAGGCCGCGTGACCTCACGCGGCGATAATCCGGGGATTTTCAGCAGACTCCCATGTTGCCAAACACGTGGTTGTTCAGGCGTTAGGACGTGAGTCCCGTTGGGACGGGCCAACGTCCCTCACGGGAGGGCGAGCAGCTTGCCCTCCGTAGCTCGGAGCGAAGGATGCGTCCACACGAGCCGTACCCGCTCCATTTTTAATGGTTTTGTTGTAAATGATTTTGTCATTCTTGAGCTGTCACGTCCTGTTTTGCCCAAAACCGAAAACCCAACACCCAGCACCCGCCCCCCGGCCCCCTTCAGACCCTGATGGGCAGGATCAGGAAGGGAATGCCCTGGTGATGGAATCGTCGTTGAACGGCAAAGACGATGTAATTGTGAAGCCAGCGCGAGAAGAAGGACTCTTTCGGGAAAACCAGTTGGCCGCCGAAGAACACCGCCTGCGGATATTTTTCGACAATCCGGGGCGCCATGTCCGCCAATTCGGTCACGACGTCGGCGCAGATGGAGGAATAGCCTTCGGCATAGTAGCCCTGGCTTTGCATATAAGTGACATACCGCTGCACCTCCTGCTGCACATGCGCCTGCAATTTTTCCACCTCGCTGGCGCCCTTGAAATTACCCGCATCGATCACACCCACGTGAATGAAAACGAAATTCTTGAAGGTGTTGCCGAAATGACGGATCACGCCGAACAGCGTGTGCAAGCCCAGCCCGTTGAAACCGTTCACCAGGAAGACGGCGGTTTTGGCGTTCGGGTCATGGACGGGCGCCGCCGGGGATTCCTGTTCCGCGCTCAAGTTGGCGGTGGCTTCCGTGGCCTGCACGAGGGAATCGAGGCGGCGCAAGAGTTTTGCCGTCTGACGATAATGCCGTTTGATCGAGAGCGACAACAGGACCATGCCGATGACCACCAGCAGAGTGATCCAGCCGCCGCTGAAGAACTTGAATATGACCAGCGACACCAATAGAAACGTATTGATGACCAGGGCAAACCCGTTGACCAGCAGGCGTTTCCGCCAAAGGGGCGTGTTGTCGCGATGCGTCAAACAATATTTCACCATGCCCGCCTGCGATAAAACGAAGGAAATAAAGACGAAGATGCCGTAGAGCGTCACGAGCAGATGGACCGAGCCGCCGGTGAGCAGGATCGTCGCCACCGCCGCCGTGCCCATGAGCAGGATGCCGTTCTGCGTGACCAGCCGGTCGCTCAACAACATGAAGCGTGTCGGCATCCAACGGTCCAACGCCATGTTCGACAACACCTGGGGTCCGCCGACAAAACCGGTCTGAGCGGCCACAAAAAGGAGTGCCGCCTCTGAAAACAGGGTGACGATAATGAACGGACGGACCAGCTCCGGTGTCCAGTCCTGCGCGATTCTTTCGATCAGCACGGCATTCAGGGTCTTCCCTTCCACGGGCCGCAGATGGTAGAGCATATAACTGACGATCAAGCCGAGAACAATGAACGACAGGGAAATGGCCATGTAAATCATGACGCGCTTGGCGGTCCGCACTCTGGGCTCGCGCAGAACCGGCAAACCGTTGCTGACCGCCTCCAGTCCGGTGTAGGTTCCCGCCCCCATGCTGTAGGCCCTCAAGATCAGCACCAGCATCCCCCCCAGTCCCAGCGTCGAACTGCACCGTTGGACATCGTCTCGCACATCGCTCACGATACCCAAGACCTGAGTCGAAGGGTCGAAAACACTGTACAACACGATCAGAACGTGGGTAACGAGAAACACCATGAAGATCGGCGCCAGTACGGTCACCGATTCCCGCACCCCCCGCATATTCATCACGCTGAGGAGGAGGATCGCGCCCACAGCCGCATGCATCTTGTAGCCCATCAAATCCTTCGGAAGGAAGCTGAAGATGGCGTCGGCGCCGCTGGCGATGGAAATGGCGATGGTGAGAACATAATCCAGAATCAAGGCACAGCCGGAAATCATGCCGAGACCGGGCGCCAGCAATTTGCTGGCAACCACGTAGCCGCCTCCTCCGGCGGGGAATAGCTCGATGATTTGCGAATAACTGGCGCAGATAATGAAGACCGTCACGGCGGACGCCAGGGCGACAAAAATGCCCAGGCCCGGATAGTCATGCAGAACGCGAAACGCCTCTTCCGGACCGTAACAGGACGACGAAAGACCGTCGGACCCCAGACCCACCCAGGCGAACAAGGCGATCAGGGAGAGACTGGTGAAGACATGAGGGTCACGGGGACTCCGAGCCCGTCCGACGACCAACTGCCTGAGTCGGGTCAACAGCGTGGGGCTCCTATCGGCGGGTTCTGAAGTCATGCCTCCATGGTAGGGATTCCCGGCTCCGCGTCAAGCCGCGGCTGAAAGCCGCCGATTCAGCCTGAAAAGAGCAGTTGAGCCGCAAAAAAGCGCATAAGGCGCAAGGGATGAAAGAGATGCACAACTCATGGCTGTCACCAATTGGGTGAAGACTCCTGTTTGAACAACTCGATCTATTTGCGAATCTTGTGCATCTTTGCGGCAATCAATCGCCGATTTTAGGATCAGAACTCCAATCCCAGCAACTGCCGGTAATCGGCGCAATAATGCTTGCGCCGGCATCCCTCGCAGTGTGTCCCCCTCCAGATGGAATCGAACTGTTCCATAATCGAGCGGACCAGCCCCGGCTCGCGGGTGACAATGCCGTTCTCGAAATTCCGCTTGTGGATCCCCTTGGCGCCCATGCCGGCTCCCGTCAGATTCGCGCTCCCGGCATAGGCGAACAGGCCGTCCACGATCACGGACTTGAAGTGCACGCGCGGACACAGCACGCGCTCCATGCCGCGAAGGAGACCGGGGTATTTGTCGAAATCCGCGCGGAAAGCCGGGCCGGGTTCCTTCGCGTGAAGGAGCCGTATCCGCACGCCGTTCTCCGCCAGATCCGACAGCACTTCAAGAAAGGGCACCATCCGGGACCTCTTGTTCACATACAAATCCTTGAGGTCCGAAGTGGCGAGCCAGAGATATTTGACGGCCCGGGGTATCGCGTCCAATATCACCTTTTCGTAAATTTGCTGGTCGGTTATGAATGCCGTGTCGTTCATGTTTTTTTCAGGCTGACCAGGGCCTCCAACAGAATCGCCTCGAATCCGGGAACGAGGGCGGAGGAATATCCGTATTCGGTAAAACAGTCCACCTCATAGCCCCCCTGCGGAAGCATGGCCTCGGTGGGCAGATACATGCCCGTGCCGTTGGAATAGCCCAGCGGAAACGTGACGCCGGTCCGGTAAAATTTCCGCAGGAGCCAGCCCAGCCCCGCAACGGCCTCTCCTTCCAACGCCGCGATGCGAAGGCCGCGCCCAAGCTGGATGACGTGCAGCAAAATGGGGACCCGTGTGGCCGGAGTCTGACCGCGATCCAAAAGGCCGATGAACCGTCCGCCCATGAACCGCAAAATGGGATCTTTGGACTCCATCCATGCCTGGAACGTCTGCCGGTCCGGAACCGGCCCAAGCGGCCAGGCCATGTCCCGCCACCCGCACCGTATCGCCGGTTTGACCGGTGTCAGCCCCTCGTGTATCCGCTGGAGCACCGCTGTCGCCGCCTGCTCCCCCGCCCGCTCCACCTCCTCGAAACCGCCGAATCGCCAGCGCGTTCCGCCTTCGCCATCCGCCACCACGCGCGGTTTGGTGTCGCCGCCACAGCCTTGAAGGAAAAGACTCACCGTCGCCCCGAAATGCCGGTCCAGCCGGGCCATGGCCGCGCCGGGGTATTCGGCGGAAATCGTCAGTCCCTTCGTTGTCGAGGGATGGCAGGCAATCGAAAACAGACAGCAGATCGGCTTGTCGTCCGTATCCTTCAGGAGACAGATCGGCACGCGATCGTAGATAGTTCCTTTGAAATCAGGCCCCCACTCCGCCTTGCCCTCGGCGTTC
>JACQHI010000314.1 GCA_016199105.1 Lentisphaerota bacterium
CCAAGAATGGCCGACCTACTGCGTCACATCCTTCGGCCCATTACGTTTCGTCTTGGAATAAGATGGAAACCCGCCGTCGAATCATCCGATTTATCTCTGAAGATCCGCCGGGAGAATACCAAGCATTTCCAGCACATGGATCTTCTTTTGAACGGGGAGCCGGTCAGCACTCTCGGTCTTGAACCGACCAAGCTGGAACGGGAATACTACTTCGACCGATCATTCGTCTGGCGGAAACCTGCCAAATGATCGAGATGGCAACTTTGTCTCCACGTTCATCGTCTTTAATATCCGCCAGAGGGTGGCGGGGCTGAAGCCGAGGAGGCGGGCGGACTTGCCTTTGTTCCGGCCGATCTGGTCCAGGACCGCCGGCCTGTGGTGTGCGTTCCTGTTCCTCCAAGGTTCTGCCAGGGGCATCCGCGCCAGACGCGACCGGCGATCCGTGCAGGATATGCGACGGCAGATATTCCGGCAGGATCACGCCATCCACCGAGAACACGACCGCAGATTCTCCTTTAACTTATGCAATATAAACCTGTTTATATTGCACGAAATAGCTTTTCGTGCAACATGAAAGCCAGTGTGTGTCATCCATGAGACACAAAAACTTCCCGTCCTTCGGCAATGTTGAGGAGTGTCGGAAAAGCAAGAATTGCTGTAGTTCGCCCCTTCTTTGGTCGAAGTTCGATCAGTATCCCATTGCGCTTCAACAGCCTACAGATTCGAAGCGCCGTTGCTCCCGGTATCCCGGAGTGCGCCACGAAATCCGCGGACCGTAATATCGGACGCTGAAAGAGAAAGTCAAGAGCACGAACGGAGTGCTCAGAGCGGGTCAGCGCCACAAACTGGCTGGCACTATCCTTGAACAACCTCACGATATCCGCCGCCTTGTTCTGGTTTTCCTGCGCCTGCTGAATCACGGCTTTTAGGAAAAACTCAACCCAATCCGTCCACGCTCCATCCCGCGAGACGGCCAGCAGGCGTTCGTAATACTCATCGCGATTTCGCTCAAAGAAAGCGCTGATGTAGAACATAGGATCCTTGAGCAGGTCCTTCCTCGCCATGAAGAGCGGCACCAGCATACGACCCAACCTGCCGTTGCCGTCGAGAAACGGATGCAAAGCCTCGAACTCAGCGTGGAGAAGCGCCAACTGCACCAACCGATCCGGCGCGTCCTCGTGGATGTATTTCTCCCACCGACCCATCGCATCCGTAAGTTTATCGGCGGAGATCGGGACAAATTTTGCATCCTCGATTTTGCATCCAGGAGAACCGATCCAGTTCGGTATCCGCCGATATTCGCCTGGCGCTTTGTTCTGTCCACGCACGCCTTCCAGCAAAACCTTGTGTGTCTCGCAAACCACGCGTTGGCAGAGCGGCAGTTCCTTCAGCAGTTCCTCCGCCCGCCGCGTTGCCTTCCGGTAATTCAGAATTTCCTGGATGTCGCCCTTCTTCTGCTCGCTGACATCCGAGTCCCTTTCTCCCTCAGCCTCGAACTCCAACACCTCGCCCATGGTGGCCTGCGTGCCCTCGATCTTCGACGAGAGAACGGCTTCCTGGGTCATCAACGGCGAAAGCAACACGGCGGCATTCGGAATCGCCTGCAGCGTGCCGTCGTAGCGCGCCAATGCCGCATTGGCCGGCCCGATTAACGGTATCAAGCGCTGCCAGTCCAGTTGCTTGGGCGGGAACCCGCCTTCATGATATTTGACTGGTTGTGTCATTAGTGGCCGATTGTTGCATATTTGTACGGCATGGACAAGCGGTCAGAATCACAACACGGATAAAATCCGCGCCCGGCCTTCGCCTATTTCGCAAGCTCATCACAGGCAAGCTCAAGCCAAGCCCCGCCACCCGATGGTGGGTACGGTGCCTCAATCCGGTTTCCAGTCACGGGGAGTTTGCGATAAATATGTAGTCATAATTATTTGCAGTAGAGATGGTTGGATACTGTTTTTTAGACAGCCACGGGCGCCGAGCGCGGGGATCACAAGCCTCGTGGGCGGGGTGGCATGGGGGGTAAAAAATAATTGCATATTATTATTGCATTCCCGTTGTGGGGTGGGTAGTTTACTGCCTGTTTGCGTAGAGAAGGTTTGTTCGAGGTGTACGTGTTGGATTGTCGGTAGGCAGAGATGCCCGAAGGATGATCTGGAACCCTAATGGCTAGGGAGCAGTCACCGAGGCCTGCATCGCGCAACGCATAGGTAAGTAAGGAAGTCGGTTATGGGTACAAATCTGTATGTCGGGAACCTGTCGTTCGATGCTACGGAGGGTGATCTTCTCGAGGAGTTCAAGAAGATCGGCAACGTCAAGAGTTGCAACCTGATCATGGACAAATTCACGAACAAACCCCGCGGGTTCGCGTTCGTGGATATGGGCTCTCAGGACGAGGCCAACAAGGCCATCGCCGAGCTGAATGGCAAGGAATTCATGGGACGCGCGCTGACCGTCAACGAAGCGCGGCCTCGCGAAGATCGTCCGCCCCGTCGCGGTGGTGGCGGCGGCGATTACGACCGTCGTCGTTAATTCGACGCCGGCTGTTCGTTGTAAGTTCAAAGGGGTGTTCCGCTTTCGGGCGGAACACCTCTTTTTTTATCTCCGGGGGATGTCCCGATGCGGAACGAGCTCGATTTTCAGGTTCGCGAGGGCGAGGCGACGGTGACGGCGCCGGCGTATCGGGCCGTTGTTGACCTGAAAGCCGGCGGCTTCAAACAACTCGTTTCCGGCGATTCGAACGTCAATTGGATCGCATCCGGTTCGCTCGATTTGCCGGTGGCACGGGAACCGGCCGTGAGTCCGACACGCCTGTCGTTCGGCGCGCCGTTCGTCGGGGGAACCCAGAAGGCCGAGAACCCCGTCAGCCTTCAGTGCCGGCCTCTGCCGTCGGAAGGACGGATTTTCTCCGAATCCGAGTCGGGCAGCGTCGGTGTGGAGACTGTTTTCGAGCCGGATGGCCTGCGCCTGGAGGCCCGGCTTCCGCTCGATGCCGGCCCCCGGAGCGGCCTGAACCTGGATATGCATTTTCTCGATTTGCCGACGGGTTCGCCCTGGCAGAGCCAGACGATGCCGGTCACGCTTTACACGTCGGAGGATTTCCAATACGCCTATTTCCTCTGGCAGCGTTCGGCCGAGGAACACCTGGTCATGGTGGTGGATGCGCCCTTCGCCGCCTGGCGGATCAAGTACAGCTACCATGGCCATCACATGCAGGGCTTCCAACTGCTGAATGTGGCCGACGATGTCGTGACACCGGTTGGCGTGAAGCTCCTCCGCACCTCCTGTCTGCGGGTGGGAATCGCGTTCGCCGGTTCCTGGGAGGCGGGGCTCCGGACAGCGGTGGAAAAGCTCGGCCTGGCCGTCGCGACTACGCCGGTCTCGGGCGGCCCGGAGGGAACCGCCCTGCCGGTGAATCTGATCGGGCGGGTCCAATCGGTTGTAATTGTCCGGCCGTCCGGACGGACAGAAGCGCTGGCTGTTTCCGCGCCGGTGGCGCGGCTTCAGGAGCCCGGTCTCCATGAGATCCGCGTGACCTCGGCCGCCGGCCGCGTGCACGTCACGCGGGTGCTGTGTCATGAGGACTGGCGGACGCTTTTCCAGCGCGTGAACGGGTTTTATCGGCGCCATTTCCAGCATCCGTGCGGCGCCTTTTTCCGGTGTGTCAGCGCCGGCGCCCTGGCGCCGGACGATGTCACGTTGGAAGGCCTTCCTTTCGGCGACCCCACGGTGTCGTCGTCCTGCCGCAGCGGGGAATTCGGCGGCTTTTCGGCGGCGGCGATGATGAAAGGCATGGGTTTGTTCGGCGAGACGTCGGAGCTTCGCGAAAGCGTGGACCGGTACATCCTGAACTGGGCGCTGAACCGCGGCCACGAGGAGACACCCCTGCCGGGCAGTCTCTGCAAGAGCCCGCACACGTTCCATGGCGTGACGTTTTCCGCCTATCATATTTATTCCGACATCAATTATCCGCAGCACGAGGTGTTTTTTCTCAACCAGCTCGTGGATTATGCGCGGCTGACGGACGATTCCACGGTGTTGGCCGATGCCATGGCGTTGGGCCGGCACATGATCGAAGCCCATGTGCGGCCGGACGGCGCCTTCTTGAACCGGCGTCAGCCCGACCAGGAAGGCGGCGATTATACCAGCATTGACATGCCGGTGATCGCGCTCGGCCGGCTGGGGCATTTGCTGGAGTCCCGTCGGCCGGAGGCATCGGCCTATTTTTTCCGGTGGGCCCGGACGATGGCGGACCATCTGTGCCGCCGTGGAATGTCGTTTCCGACGGAAGGCGAGGCCTGCACGGAGGACGGGTCCATGGCCTGCGCGGCGTTGAGCCTGGCGTATAGTCATCTGTTTCTGGGTCCCAATCCCGGGCATCTTGCGATGGCCGGAGTCCTGGTGGAGGCGCATGAAAAACTGGTCTTGAAGAGCGCGGATTGCCGCCTGCATCAATCCTCCCTGCGTTTCTGGGAGACGCTCTATGAAACCGCGGCGTGGGGACCGTCCATCAACGCCGGACATGGCTGGACACTCTGGACGGGCGCGACGAAGGCCTTGCTGTACCTGGCCACCCATCGGATCCACTGGCTGCAAGAGGCCTGGTGCGCGTCCATGGCGGCGCTGTGCAACGTGGATGCGAACGGCGGCATCCACCCGTGCTTTACTCCGGACATGATTCCCGGCGCTCCGCCCGATCCCTGGGTCGCGATTCCCGCGAATCGTCTTGTCCGCTTCCGGCAATCGGCGCTGGCGATGCGGCGACCGGATAATTTTTCGGCCAGCGGCAATCATCAATTCATCTGGGCGGCGTTGCTGTGGGGCCGGATCAGCGGCGTTCTTGCCGACGGCCGGACGCCCATCAACGCGCATTTTGACGCGGCCGACGTCCTGGTCAGCGCCGCGCCGAAATTCGACCGGCTGGCCCTGGCCGCCGTTCCCCGCGAGCCCTTGCCGGTGCGGGTGAGACCGGGGGCGCGATTGACGGTGACCTTCGAGGACAAAGAAGGCGGTGTCGGGATTTCCGGCGGCCGGCTCGTCCGCGAAACCGATCACGCGCTGGACATCGAGGCGCAGAGCGACCGGCTGTCCATCGGCCGTGCGAACGGGTAGCCAGGCAAACGTGGGTCCCGACTCCGATCGGGACCTCTCCGGGAGCCACAGCGGTGCGAAGTGGCTATTCGCATGATGGCGTGAGCCACGTTGTGGCAACGCCACTCTCGTGGAAGAACAGCAGGCTCGTTCCG
>JACQHI010000315.1 GCA_016199105.1 Lentisphaerota bacterium
CACCAGGATGGCGCCGGCCGCCCGGGCGGCTTCCATCAGCCGGCCGAGACACAAGTCCACCGTTTCCACCGCAATCTCGGTGGCCGGAGAAACCCCCGTGTGCCCCACCATGTCGCCGTTGGGATAGTTCAGGCGGATGAACCGGTGCCGGTTCTCCCGGATCGCCTTCACGACGGCATCCGTGATCTCCGCGCCCTTCATCCAGGGCCGCTGCTCGAACGGAACGATGTCCGACGGGATTTCGACATACTCCTCCAGCGAATCGTCGAATTTGCCCGAGCGGTTGCCATTGAAGAAATACGTGACATGCCCGAACTTCTGCGTTTCGCTGATGGCCAATTGACACACCCCCGCCCGGGTCAGGAACCCGCCCATTGTCCGGTTGATGGCCGGCGGAACCACCAGAAAATTTTTCGGGAGTTTGAGATCGCCGTCATACTGCATCATGCCGGCGTATTTCACGTCCGGCCGCGGCCCGCGATCGAATTCGCGCAACGTCTCCTCCTCGAACGCCCGGCTGATCTCGATGGCGCGGTCGCCCCGGAAATTGAAAACAATCACGCTGTCATGGTCGCGAATCGGCCCCACGGGCTTTCCGTTCTCCACGATCACGAACGGCGGCAGGTCCTGGTCGATCACGCCGGGATTCGCCTTGCGATGCGCCTCGATGGCCTCCCGCGCGGAGCCGAAGGGCGCTCCGTCGCCGCGCACATGGACAGCCCACCCCTTCCTGACCATGTCCCAGTTGGCGTTATAGCGATCCATGGTGATGACCATCCGTCCGCCGCCGGAGGCGATGCGGACATCCACCGTCCGATCGGCGTTCAACTCCGCCAGGAATTTCTCGAACGGCTCCACGTAATCCAGCGCCGAGGTCTCCCCGACGTCGCGTCCGTCCAGCAGGATATGGACGCGTGCGGTGCGGACCCCCTCCCGTTTCGCCTGGACCAGCATGGCCCGGAGGTGATCGAGATGGCTGTGCACGTTGCCGTCGGAAAACAGGCCGATGAAGTGCAGCGCGCTCTTGTGCCGGAGGCAGTTGCCGGTGAGCTCGCGCCAGACGCGGCCCTGGAACAGATCGCCGGAGGCGATGGCGGCGTTCACCAGCTTGGCGCCCTGATCGAACACGCGGCCGCACCCGATGGCGTTATGGCCGACCTCGCTGTTGCCCATGTCGGCGTCGCTGGGCAGACCGACGGCCGTGCCGTGCGCCTTCAATTCTCCGGCCACGGCATGGGTTTTCAACCAGTCCATGTTCGGCTTCAGGGCAGACCGGACCGCATCGCCCTCGGGGTAGTTACCGAGCCCGACGCCGTCCATGATGACGAGCACGACGGGTCCGCGGGGGCCCGGATAGTTCGATCGTTTCAAGGCTTCCATACGGTGTCCGCTACGACTCATGTGGTTTTGGGCAGGGTTCACGGTTCAACGGTTCACAGTTCCAAGGCGTCACAGTATCGCGTGGGGGGCGTTTCCGCAAGCCCGGGATGCACAAAGAAAGAGGGACGTTCCGATGGCACACCGCCAGGGAATCGATAGGGTTACCACGAAAACAGCGAGATGTAGCGTGCGCCGTCACTGGCGCAAATCCGTTATCGAACAGAAGCAGGATTTCTATTGTAGGGCGGTCATGTCGTTTCGACTGACCACCGCGTTTTTCCGATCGTGGCGCGTTACAAAAATATTTCTTCTTGCATCTTGAGGGAATGCGGCCTAGTTTACCAAAACAGTTGGTTATATAACCATTCGCAGTGGTGATATAGCCAACGATTATGGTTCTTAAAAGAAGGAGTTTGCCATGCTGGAACCGCTTCTGGGGTCAGTCAATGCTGAACGCGTACTGCTCTTTATTCTCACACGCGAAGAGGGCTACGCAAGCGAGATCGCCAAATTCTTCGACACAGACCTGTATGGAATCCAGAGACAACTGGATAAACTGGAGACGGGTGGACTTCTGGCCAGCCGTACAGCGGGTAGAACACGACTCTACCGCTTTAGCCCGAGATATTCCTTCCTGAAGGAACTGAAGAGCCTGCTGAGCAAGGCGTTCTCCTTCTATCCGCCGGCTGAGCAGGAACGACTCGTGACAGTCCGTCGCCGCCCCCGGCGCAGGGGCAAGCCGTTGTGAAATCCGTTGCGGCCATGACACGACTGGAACTCGCCGGCTATATTTCCGCCGAATTTCAGAAGCACAACATCAACGTTGTTCTCTCCGGCGGCTCCTGTGTTTCAATCTACAGCCGGGAACAATACGTCTCCATGGATCTCGACTTCGTCAACGCGGCTTTCACGAAACGGGATCGTATCAGGAAGGTGATGGAGTCGCTGGGATTCCACGAGGAAAATCGTCATTTCCGACATCCCGACACCGATCTGTTCGTCGAGTTCCCTCCCGGACCTCTTGGAGTCGGCCAGGAACCGGTGAAACAGATCAATGAGATTGAAACAGGAACAGGTTTGCTCAGGATTATTTCTCCCACCGACTGCGTCAAGGACCGGCTGACCTGGTATTACCACGATCACGATATCGAATGCCTGCGGCAGGCGATTCTTGTCGCTCAGGCAAACGATGTTGATCTTGAAGAGATTCAGCGATGGTCAGGCGTTGAAGGCAAGAACCGTGAATTCGAAGGCATCAGACAGCAATTAAAAAAAGCGGGGCATAATCGGGGGCCGTCTGCGGCCAAGCTTGCGGTCGCCTTTGCGGACTCCGGCCCACGCGCCATTGGATTTCGAAAAATGAAGACTCCGCCATGAATATACGAGATCGAATCCTCAAACGGTGCCTTGTCGCACTCACAAAACGCGAGTATGCGGGCGTGAGGATCTGTGACGCCAATGTCAACGATTCTGATGATGAAGCCTTCTGCCGTCATGTTGCACAAGCCCTGGAACTGATTCAGGGCGCCGACCCGAGGCGATTTCGTCTCGTCACGAAGGAATTGCGCTTCATCGTAAATCAGGAGCTGTGGGGTTCCTGCGGACGCTATTTACGTGGCATCCATGCCTGCTCAGTTGATTACGGAAGGTACGATTTTGCCCGAGACGAGCAATGGTATTTGGCAGAACTCGCCCGGTTGATCATTCATGATGCCACTCATGGCTATCTCCACTCGAGAGGTATCCCCTCTTCGAAGGCAAACAGGCTGAGGGTCGAGCACGTCTGTCTGGTCGAGGAAAACAGGTTTTCCCAACGCCTCGGAGGTCGCTTTGCCGCAAATCTGGAGGAGTTTCATCCCGAGTGGGTCGAGGCACACTACAGGACACCCTGGTGGACAAGGCTGTTTCGCCTATTGAAGCGGATAAGAGAAGAACACAAAAAGGCCCAATCGAGTCGCCGGAACCGAGAAGCTGTGAAATAAAAAGCCTTTGTTTTGGCGTGCGCCACGTTGTGGCAACGCCACGTGGGAGGGTCACGCTCCGCGTGACCGTGTCTGTGCAATTCATTATGATTCGCGGGCCGGGCGCGAATCATTCCAAATCCCGTTCGATCAGACCGTCCTCTTCGAGCCCGAGGTAATGGCCGAGTTCATGCAGGAGCGTGGTGCGGATTTCCTCGCGGAACTCGGCTTCATCGCCCTCCGCCGCGTCGCGGATGTTGTCCAGGAACAGCACGATGCGGCGGGGCGTCTCCCCCTCCTCCTCCCTGAGATTGGCGCCCTCGAAAAGCCCCAGCGTATCGGGTTCGATGCCCTCGGCCCTGAGCGCGCGCCCGGGTTTTTTCTCGAACACGACGGGAATCCCCTCGAAAGTCCGGCGGACCGGCTCCGGCAGGGCGCGCCGGAGCGCCCGCACCTCGTCGGACGCCACGGCCGCCATCTGTTCCCAGGAGTTCATTCACGAATGGCAACTGCTAACGCACAGCTATAACTGCTCAGGCATCCCGCCCCGGGATGCCTGAGCAGTTATCACGGATGAATATCCCTGACGTGCTGCAAGAGATCCATGTAATCGAGATTGCCGGCCAGCATAACGGCCGCTTTCGGGATGAAGGACGGCTTTTCGGCCGTTCTTTCCGTCAGGGCGATATGCCGGACCGCCGGCGAAAACCAGCGGGGATCCAGCCCTTCGGCGGACGGAGTGCCCTGGCGGAAATCGTAAATAACCGCCGCCGGCATGCCTTCGAGTTTGGCTTGATCGCGGACATGGAACACCTGGAAGCCCATGTGCAACAGAAACAATTCCAGGAGGCGGTCCGGCTCCCCCTCCTCCAGAAGGCCCACCCACTGCTGGGTCATCGGCGCCGGACGGATAAGTCCCGTTCGATCCGGAGGGATGTTCAACCACGCCGTGAATTCCTCGACCTTGCCGATCGCATTCCGGACAAACTCCCGGGCCTCCGACAACGGCAGGCCGAAACGGTCCCAAGCGCCTCCGCCCATGGGCATGGCATACCCATCGCCGGAATCGCCGATCAACAGCGCCTTGGCGATCTGATCGGCGGCCTGGACGAAACCGGCCATCTGCTCCTCCTGCGTCGGCTCCGGCTTCGACAGCAGCTCGCGATCGTGATGATGCGCGATCGCCTCGCAGATCGGGGGCGGCAGTTTCCACCGGCAAAACACGTGATAGCCGATCTGTTCATGGGACAGCCCCAGGCTCTGCAATTCCATGTCGCGCAGGGGCACGCGCGCCTCCTGGGCCATGCGGATGACATTCATGTATTGTTCGTGCAGGTGATCGTCGCAGATCAATTTGCCGAAATCGTGCAACACCCCGGCCAGAAAGTCGTCCTCCGCGTTGCGGATCCGGGCCCGCCTGGCCAGCTCCTCCGCGATAACACCCACGGCCAGGCCATGAATCCAGGCGCCCAGCCGGTTGAACACAAAGGATTTTTCCCTGCCTTCGGTCAGCTTGTACGTGGACATCAGCATGACCATGGACCGGACGGTGCGATGCCCCATGCGCACCACGGCATCCCGGACGGAGGTAATGGGCGCGTTGGCGCCGTACATGACGGAACTCGCCCGTTTCAACAGCATGGCGCTGATGGCCGGATCGAGCTTGGCCGCCTTGGCGATTTCCTCGGCGTTGGAGGTCTGGAGATTGCACAACTGCATGATGCGGCTGGTGGTTTGCGGCAGACTCTGCACTTCCTTGGTCTGCTCCATCAAATAGTTCAAGCGCTGGGCGATCGACAAATGGCTGAACTCGTTGACCGCCGGTTTGAACTCGACGGCCCGCTTGAACGTCTCCTTGGCCTGGGCCAGCGCCTGGACGATTTTCGGCGCGACGGTCTCCTGGGCCAGCGGCCGGATCAGGATGTTGCCCACGCCCATCCGGGCGGCCATGATAATGTCGTTTTGAACCGTGAACTGCCCTTGCAGCACCAGGGCCACGTTCTGCTGGCGAATCTGCTTGCTCAGGGAAAAGAGTTCGACGTCCTTCATGTCCTTGTCCAGAAACAGGACGAACGGCTTGACCTCGCGAATGCGATTGATGAGCCCCTTGACCTGACCCCAGAGATGCACCTCGCAGCCTTCGTTCGCGGCAATGGTCCGGATGAGCTCCGCGTCCTCGGGATTGGCGTCGGCGACAAGGACGATGGGGTGCGAAACATCCAGGACGGGCTTTTCGGGCTGAACCGGTTTCCGGCTGGACAACCGGCCCGAAACGTTGAACGACACCCGACTGGTCGGGCGGCGAAGATCGCGCTGATTAGACCCAAAATTCATGCTATCACCATTGCCAAGCCCGCGCCGACCGCGCGCCCAGCATGGATTTCCCCTTGAAACGCCGGCAAACGACTTATAGCATTAGATAGAATCGGCAATAATAGTCAAGTTCTATCAGTGTCAAAATTTTAGCGGCTTCGGCAACTTGACTTCGCTCCTCTTGAAATGATACGCTTCCCATTCATCCGTCAGCCGACGGACGGGGACGCACCCGATTCGCCAGGTGACGGGGAGCTTATCGGACACTCGGCATTCGGGACAGTATGGACGAATCATGACGACCTTTCCTTCATTCATGGCGACCGGGATCGGCAGCATGCCGTTCGACAATCCGGAATACGCCGTGAACCTCTCCCTGTCCACCTTCCCCGAGGCGCCTTTCTGGCCCCAGCTCCCGAAACGCGGCCTGACAGAACAGATGGAAGTCCAATATTCGGAAGGAATCCCGCGCGCCGTCGTGGACCGGGAGAATAACCGCCTCACGTTCGACACCACCGGCGATTTTTCCGGTGAATTCGCCGCCTTTTACGAAACCTACATGACCGGAGGCGATTTCTCGTCTCTCGCCATCACGCCGGCTTTCTCCGCGGGCCTTTACCTGATGGAATCGAAACTGAAGGCGCGGTCCCGAAAGTTGCCGTTCGTAAAGGTTCAAACCACGGGGCCCTGCAGTTTCGCCCTCACGGTTGTGGACGAGAACAAGCGGGCCATCTTCTACAACGACATGTTCCGGGACGTGATCGTGAAAGCCCTGGCCATGAAGTGCCGGTGGCAGATCCGCAAGTTTCAGCCTTTCGCCGACCGGGTCATCTGCTTCGTGGACGAACCCATCCTCTCGGCCTACGGCAGCTCAACCTACGTCTCGGTCAAGCGCGAGGACGTGGTGAGCCTTCTCCGGGAGATGGCCGACGCCATCCATGCCGATCGCGCTTTGGCCGGCGTGCACTGCTGCGGCAACACCGAGTGGAGCATCCTGGTGGATGCCGGCATTGACATCATCAGCTTCGACGCGTTCGAATTCGGCGAGACGATGGCGATGTACCCGGAGGCCATCCGCCGGCACCTGGGGCGGGGCGGCCTGATCGCCTGGGGGATCGTCCCGACCTCCGACGCCATCGTGGAGCAAACCCCCGCCGGGCTGGCGGCGAAACTGACAAGCGTCATGGACCTGCTCGCCGCCAAAGGCATCGACAAGCCAACGATCGCGAAATCCGCGCTGGTGACCCCGTCATGCGGGACCGGATCCATGAGCCCGGCGCCGGCCGAAAAAGTCTTTCAAACAACGGCCGCCGTCAGCGCGCTGATGCGGCAACAAGATTCCGCCCGGTGAAACCGCGATAAAAAACAAGTTGTTTCTCCCTCTCCCCCTGGGAGAGGGTCGGGGTGAGGATTGCGGGGGGAGCCCGCATTAGAAGCTGAAGCTGACACGGCCGCCGAAGGAACCGCCTTCCGGACTGGCTTGATA